>CBCTHD010000376.1:0-2959 GCA_965146615.1 uncultured Clostridia bacterium | reverse complement strand
TCCCGCGGATTGGTTATGTTGCCTTCCAACTGTGCTTTTCGATATTGCTCCTGAATAAGATGGCGTTCTTTTGGATACAACGCGGTATCGACACCGCTGAGTCTGAAACAGGTCGTCATAGGCTGACACAGCCCGTCGCGCTCCCTGCCAAGCTGAAAATCACAGCCGGCTAAAGCAAATAAATCTCCGTTTCCTGTAGCATCGATAAAAAAGTCTGCGGTAAAGTGTAAAACACCAGACGGCGTAAGTGCACATACGCTTTTTATGTGATTGTTCTCTGTCTGCACCTCGCAAACGACCGAATGAAATAGCACGTGGGCGCCTGACGCTGCCATCATATCATCCAGCACGAGCTTGAAATATTCGGGGTCAAATGCAGTATCGGAATAGGAGACATCGAATTGCTGCGCTTTTTCCCGCATTTCTGCAAAAATTCCTGCACTAAGATACTGTTTGGTGTCGTCTGTGAGATTTGTTGTCCAGTATTTCATAAACGGATACACCAGATTGTTTGACATAGCGCCGCCCAAACAACCGTTTTTCTCCAATAGCAGAACCCGGAAGCCCTCGCGTGCTGCGCTGACTGCCGCTGCCACGCCTGATAAGCCGCCGCCGGCTACAATCAGATTATATGGTTCCATCATCATCACCTCGGGAAAATCATAACATAGTTTCTGTAAAAAATCTTTCAATCCCGAAACAAAATATTGAACAAATGATACTTTTATGATATAATAACAGAAAAATAATATCTATTTTTAAGGGGCGGTGTGATGAACTACAGTAGCCTTTGTGATTTAATCACTTATCTTGAATATGGGACGAAGCTGCACATTGGCGTTTTGTTTCTGGGACACTATGGCAGTGAACAACTTGCCGTACCTTACAAGAATACCATTCATACAAGCCCGATATGCGAAACGTTAAAAACGGTTCCGCAAGGCTATCGCCGCTGTTACAGGTGCAGAAATGCCGCGATACAGAAAGCAATCCGCACAAAGGAAGCCTTTGGGGGCATTTGTATCAACGGAATTTATGAATATACCAGACCGATAACAATCGACAATACGGTGGTTTGTATTATTTTTATAGGTAATATTTTACCGGAAAGCGGCGAATGTGCAAAAATCAAACAACGTTTACTTTCTAAAAAATACCTGATAGAGACATTGGAAAAAAATTTTGGATTTGAAAAGTGTGAAGCAGTGGGTGTTTTGCTGGAAAGCTATATAAGAATGACGCTGGATTTATGCCATGAAAGCAGTGAAAATAAGGAATTCGACCCGCTTATGGAAAATTTGAAAAATTATATCGAGGCGAATCTGGAATATAAAATAGATATTTCATTGCTTGCCAAAATGTTTCACTACAATGAAAAATACCTTGGACGGCTATTTAAAAAGAAAATGGGAATGAGCTTTAGTGAATATGTCAATCGCCGAAGAGTGGAATATGGAAAAACACTTCTTTGCCAAAGTGATGATACCATTATCAATGTTGCGGCGAAAGCGGGGTTTCACAATGTAACCTATTTTAACCGCATGTTTCAAAAGTATTTGCATATGACGCCGACAGAATATCGTTTAAAGCGGTTCCGAAAGCAGTGTAAAGAGCCAATAAGCGGAAAGCAATAGTTCGTCTGCAAGACCTTTTTTTGCAAAAAAAGAGGCTGAGCAAGATTGCCCAGCCGTTCACTGTCCTGAAAGCCGTTTATTGATGAAAAACGACGTTATTTTATCATATGCAGCAGTTTTTTATTCCTGCCCCTGCATTTGTTCAATGTTGCAGGAGAGCGTCATTAAGCTATCGCTTAAATGCACATTTTCTACACAAATACCCGGCGGCGGAACCACTTCCATATGGGAGAAATTCCAAATGCCGCGGATGCCGGTATTCGCCAGCTGGTCTGTTACCTGCTGCGCGGCAGCACGCGGAATGGTGAGTACAGCAATATCCACATGATGCGTCTTTAGAAACCGTTCCAATTCATTCATGCTGTAAACCGACAGGCTTCCGACGGTCTGCTGTACGAGCGCCGGATTGTTGTCAAAGAGCGCCAGCAGACGAAATCCACGTTTTGCGAAATTCGCATATCCCGCAATGGCGCGTCCCAGATTTCCGGCGCCAATGATAATCATACTGCGGCCGTTTTCCACACCTAATATCTTGGAAATCTCTGTGTAGAGAAATTCCACATTGTATCCATAGCCCTGCTGTCCGAATCCGCCGAAGCAATTCAAATCCTGGCGAATTTGCGAGGCGGTCACCCCCATTTTTTCACTCAGCTCTTTGGAAGAAATGCGCGTGATACCTGCGGATAACAGTTCCCCTAAATAGCGGTAATAGCGCGGCAAACGCCGAATGACTACTGCCGATACTTTCTTTTGCTGTGCCATAAATTTTCTTCACCCTTATAGTTTTTTTACAGTCTCCATTACGTAATCCGCAAACTCGCTGCATGTCGCGCCTGTGTCGCGTCCGGTAATCACGAGCTTCTTTTCCGTATACATGCAGGTATCCAGTGCTTTTTCCAGCTTGGAGGCTTTTTCGACTTCTCCAATATGCTCCAGCAGCATGACGCAAGCGCGCAGTACGCTGCACGGATCGGCATATTTGTCGCGGCCTTCTTCCACCATGCGCGGCGCGCTGCCGTGGATGGCTTCAAACATCGCATAACGTTTGCCCAGATTTGCACTGCCTGCCGTTCCGACACCACCCTGGAATTCCGCGGCTTCGTCCGTCAGAATGTCGCCGTACAAATTGGGCAGCACCAGCACTTGGAAGCCTGTCCGACGTTTTTCGTCAATCAATTTTGCCGTCATAATATCAATATACCAGTCGTCCAGTTCAATATCCGGATAGTCTTTTTGAACCCTCTGACAGGTGTTGAGAAATTTTCCGTCTGTTGTTTTCACAACGTTTGCTTTGGTAACGGCGGTCACTTTGGTTGTCCCTGTCT
>CBCTHD010000375.1:0-2976 GCA_965146615.1 uncultured Clostridia bacterium | reverse complement strand
TGTATGGTATTTTGCCTAAGCAAAGCAAATCCATTGCTGCCAAAGCTGCAAGTGCAGCTGGACCAGATGAATGCGATAATGCAGGAGGATATATCAGGTATTCGTATTATCAAAGCCTGTGTGCGGGAAACTTATGAAAAACTGCGATTTGGGAAAGCCAATGATGCACTTATCAAAACACAAATTCGTGTGCTAGTAATTTTTGCTTTTATGAATCCGGTTATGAATATGCTAATGTATGTGGTCGTCGTGCTGATTTTGCTGTTGGGGTCGTATCAAGTCGGAGAAAGTACGACGACACCAGGTGTCATTATGGCAGCCATTACGTATACGACACAGCTTCTCAATGGAATTTTGATGCTGGTTATGCTGTTTCAAAATATTTCTAAAGGACTTGCTTCTTGGAAGCGGGTGAAAGAGGTACTGAACAGCCAGCCAGACCTAAAAGATGGGACGTTCAATGGCAAAAATCAGGTGCGCGGAAAAATCGAATTTCGTGATGTATCGTTTGCATTTCCTGGAACGGAGCAGACGGTTTTAAACCATGTGAACCTAACCATTAACCCGGGAGAGACTATTGCAATCATGGGCGCGACCGGCTGTGGTAAGACAGCGCTTGTCAGTCTGATTCCACGGTTTTATGATGTCACAGACGGCGCAGTCTTGGTGGACGATGTAGATGTACGAGAGTACCGACAGAAAAATTTGCGGGACAAAATAGCCATTGCTTTACAGAAAAGTGAATTATTCAGCGTAACAATTAAAGAAAATATCTCATGGGGTGCGCCGGCGGCAGAGGACGACGCGATCTGTGCGTCAGCCAACATTGCACAGGCAAATGAGTTTATTCAAAGCACGCCATATGGATATGAAACACTGGTTGCAGAGCGTGGCATGAGTCTATCCGGTGGACAGAAGCAGCGTGTATCCATTTCCAGAGCAGTATTGAAACCTGCTGAAATTCTTATTTTTGATGATTCCACCAGCGCATTAGATTTGAAAACAGAAGCAAATTTATATGCGGCATTGAATGCGTTTCGGCCGGAAAGTACGAAAATTCTAATTGCACAGCGTATCGCTTCCGTACGCCGTGCGGACAGAATTGTTTTGTTGAGCAATGGCAGTATAGAAGCATGTGGCACACATACAGAGTTGATGAAGACGTGTCAGTTGTATCAGGATATTTATTATTCTCAAATAGGGGAGGATGGTGGAAGCGATGAGTGAATCTAAAAGTGTAGAGCGTAATATTCCCGGTATGAACCGGCATAACCGGTTTGTAGAAGTGGAGCACGCAGAAAATGTCGCTGGTACGCTAAAACGGATTGTGACTTATTTCATGCGTGAAAAAATATTGGTCATCAGCATGAGCGGTATTGTAATTTTTGGAACGCTATGCGGCGTTTATGCACCGAGTCTCCAAAGCAAAGCTATTGATATAATAGCCGGGTCAGTCCAGGGAAATTTGGTGCGGACCTTGCTGTTCATGCTTGCAGTATATTTACTTTACAGCAGCAGCCAGCTGCTTCAGGGTCTGTTCAGCGCAAAGCTAAGTCAACAAATTGTGAAGCGAATGCGAGAGGAACTGTTTGGGAAAATTGTTGATTTGCCTGTCAAATATCTTGACACACATTCCCATGGAGATGTAATGAGCCGCATGACGAACGATATAGAAAATATCTCAAACACCGTTTCACAGTCGTTACCCTCCTTGTTTTCCGGGGTATTGACGCTGATTGGCACGGTCGCAATTATGATCTGGTATTGTTGGCAGTTAGCGCTTTTGAGCTGTGCAACGGTGTTTTTAACGGTATGTGCAACGAAAATATTATCCAAGAGAGTGAGAAAGTTTTCACGTCGGCGTCAGGAATTGCTGGGAACGTTAAATGGTACGGTTGAGGAAATGGTTTCCGGTTATCAGACGGTCGTAGCATATAATCATCAGAACATTACGACAGAGGAATTTTGTGACACATCGGATGCCTTGACAAAGGCGGGGATACGGACTGATGTTTTTAGCGGTATAATGGGTCCGGTTATGAACTGTATTGGGAATATTGGCTTTGTGATTATTGCAGCATTTGGCGGACTTTTTGCGATAAAAGGAATTATAACGGTTGGTATTATTTCTGCATTTATTGTATATGCCAAACAATTCAGCCGCCCAATCAATGAAATTGCCCAGATTTATGGTCAACTTCAGACGGCTATTGCGGGCGCCGAACGGGTATTTTGTATATTAGATGAGGTTAATGAAAAAAACGAAGGAGAACCCTTGGCAAATGATGCTGCTGCAACAGTGAAATTTAAAAACGTGAAATTTTCTTATGAAAAAGGGTATCCGGTACTGCATAATTTTACGTTAACCGTACCTTCCGGGAAAAAGGTTGCTTTGGTAGGCGCTACAGGCAGCGGAAAAACAACTGTAGTGAACCTCCTGATGCGGTTCTATGACATTGACAGCGGAGATATCTATATCAATCAACAAAATGTAAAGGATATTGCTAGAGAAAGTTTGCGTAAAAATATTGCTATTGTGTTGCAAGATACCGTCTTGTTTTCCGACACAATTCGAAACAATTTGAGATATGGAAATGAAAATGCTACAGAGAAACAATTAGAAGCAGCTGTGGATATAAGCCATTGCAAAAAAATGCTTCAGCGTTTGCCGCAGGGATTTGATACCGTTTTGACAGGGTCTGGCGAGAACATCAGTCAAGGACAGCGGCAGCTGCTTGCGATTGCAAGAGCATTCGTTGCCGACCCCAAAATACTGATTTTGGATGAAGCAACATCAAATGTAGATACCAGAACAGAAAAAGCGATACAAGATGCAATGCAGCTCGTGATGAAAGACCGCACCAGCATTATTATTGCACACCGCTTATCAACAATCAGAGACGCTGATATCATTGTCGTTATGGACCATGGAGAAATTGTAGAAAGCGGTGACCATGACAGTCTACTTGCTCAAAA
>CBCTHD010000374.1:0-2983 GCA_965146615.1 uncultured Clostridia bacterium | reverse complement strand
GGCAATGCAAAAGTTTGCAAACATATGGCTCCCGTATTGTTTATCTTGCAGATGAATTTTACATCAAAGCGCAGCGGGAAATCCCGCCGGCAGAGGATTATGAAGAATTTCCACAGATTGAAAATGGGGTGGGAATGATTGCTTCTATGCGGGAGGAATTCCGGCAGGCAATGGAGGATTTTGACCCGGCACAGGTGCGCTGCCGCAGCGTCAGCATTGCGACAGGGAAAGCGTCGGGGTGGTTTATACGCCAGCTGGCAGAAGAATTGATGCAGCGGGCGGAGATAAATATATATGTATATGAAATAGAAAATACCGTTTTTGGCAAAGAAATTACCGTAGCAGGGTTGCTTTGCGGCAAAGATCTGAAACAGGGGTTGAAGGATAAACCGCTGGGTGAAAAATTGTTGCTGCCGGAAAGCATGTTTAAAGCGGACGAGGACGTCATGCTCGACGATACTACACTGGAAGAACTGGAGGAGACGTTTGGTGTCCCTATAGAGATTGTGCCAAGTGACGGCTTTGCATTCGTAGATTATTGTACCGGAAGGGAGGCGGTCTAATGAAACCGGTAGTGGCGATTATTGGTCGGCCAAATGTCGGAAAATCGGCATTGTTTAACAAAATTATTGGGCGCAGGGTGTCCATTGTGGAGGATACGCCCGGCGTGACACGCGACCGCATTTATGCGGAAGGCGAGTGGAGAAGCAAACCATTCATTTTAATTGATACCGGTGGTATTGAGCCAGACAGCAAGGACGAGATTTTGTCCCAAATGCGTCGCCAAGCGAACACTGCGGTGGATTTGGCGGACGTTATTGTGTTTGTGGCGGACTTGAAAACGGGAATTACAGCAACGGATGCGGAAGTGGCGTCCATGTTAATGAAATCGGGCAAACCCATTGTGCTGGCGGTAAACAAGGTGGATAAACCGGGAGACAACCCGCCGGAATTTTATGAGTTTTACAACTTGGGATTAGAGCCTGTTGCAGTCTCTGCACTTCAGGGGCTTGGCATCGGCGACCTGCTTGATGAGATTTACAGTCACTTGGAACACGCATGGGATGAAGAAGAGGAAGACGACGCAATTCATGTGGCGGTGATTGGACGTCCGAACGCGGGGAAATCCTCGCTGGTCAATCAGGTGCTGGGAGAAAACCGCGTCATTGTCAGTGACATACCGGGTACGACGCGCGACGCAATCGACACACGGTTTGAACGGGACGGACAATCCTACGTTTTTATTGACACAGCGGGGATCCGCCGTAAAGCAAAGGTGGACGAGACGATTGAACGGTATTCTGTCATGCGGGCGTTTTCTGCGGTGGAACGGGCGGATGTTTGCCTACTAATCATTGACGGAGACGAAGGTGTGGGAGAACAGGACGCGAAAATTATTGGTTATGCCCACGAAAAAGGGAAAGCCTCGATTATTGTTGTAAACAAATGGGATAAAATCGAAAAAGAAACCAATACCATGCGCAACATGAAAATCAAGGTGCAGGAGCATTTGTCTTTTATGCCTTATGCGCCGATTGAATTTATTTCTGCCAAAACGGGCGCGCGGGTAGAGCGCCTGTTTCCGCTGATTCAAGAGGTCGTACAGCAAAACAGTATGCGGGTGACAACGGGTGCGCTGAACGACATCATCAATGAAGCAACGTTAAAAGTGCAGCCGCCGTCTGATAAGGGAAAACGGTTGAAAATTTACTATGGTACGCAGGTGTCAACCAAACCGCCGACTTTTGTGATTTTTGTCAACGATAAACAACTTGCGCACTTTTCTTATATCCGCTATTTGGAGAACCAAATCCGCAGTGCGTTTGAAATGAAGGGAACACCAGTGCGGTTTATCATCCGCGAAAAAAATACCAGCAAAACAGGACGCTATAAATAAGACCAGACGGAAAGAGGGGAATGGTTATGATGCTGAAAGCAGAGGGAATTGTGAAAAACTTTGGGAAACTGGAGGTTTTGAAATCCATTTCTGTCGAAGTCCAAAAGGGAGAAGTCGTGGCGATTATTGGACCGTCCGGTTCGGGAAAAAGTACGTTTTTGCGCTGCTTGAATCATTTGGAAAAGGTGGATGCAGGGAGCATTTCCATTGATGGGGAATTTATTGTGGAAAACGGCGTTTACCGATCGGAGACGGAAATTCGCCGAATTGGTCTGAAAACGGGAATGGTGTTTCAAAGTTTCAACTTGTTTCCGCATATGACGGTCCTGCGCAACGTGACAGAAGCGCCAATGGTCGTGGGAAAGGAGAACAAAGAAACAGCCGTGCAGCGTGCGCGGGAATTGCTGGAAAAAGTGGGATTATCACAAAAGGCGGACGCTTATCCGTCCCAGCTTTCCGGCGGGCAGAAACAACGGGTCGCTATTGCGCGTGCACTGGCAATGAATCCTGAAATTCTGCTGTTTGACGAGCCGACGTCTGCGCTAGACCCGGAATTGACCGGGGAGGTGCTGAACGTCATGAAACAGCTTGCACGCGAAAACAGCACTATGATTGTGGTGACGCATGAAATGGGATTTGCGCGGGAAGTTGCGGATAAAGTGATTTTTATGGACGATGGCATTATTGTGGAACAGGGATCGCCGGAAGAGGTGTTTGAACACGCACAAAGCGAACGCACGCAGGGATTTTTACAAAGTATTTTAAAGTAATGGATGTTTTGGATACGGGAAGGAAGCGGAAACATGTTTAAGCAGGATTATATCATGAATCAAATCCGAAATCTCGCAAAATTGTTGGTTAAAATGGTTCTGAATAAAGAATCTGTAACAGTGGAGATTCGGGACGAAACGGGCACTACCGGACAAGAAACTCTGTTGCAAACACTCTATAGTATGACAGACCGTGGCGACATCAACGCGGCGGAAAACCTACTTTATGAGGAATTGGATTTTGAGGATTTGGAGCAGTATGAAATTGCGTTGGCGTTTTATTTGCACGTGAATGAAATGGACGACACATTTCTGG
>CBCTHD010000373.1:0-2989 GCA_965146615.1 uncultured Clostridia bacterium | reverse complement strand
GCTTTGGGCACAAAAGATGATACGCTCACCGTCACATTCACAAATTTTGCCCGCTTGCTTTTATCAACCGCATAGAACGTATCCACGACTTTCTGCGCCAAATCTGCTATACCGAGAATGTCTTCTTCCGTCTCCGTCGGCAGCCATATCATAAAATAAAGTTTTATGTGCGACCAGCCGCCTTCAAACGCAAGCCGCGCGCCACGCATAAGATCTTCTTCGGTTATCCCTTTATTGATGACATCACGTAACCGCTGCGTTCCGGCCTCCGGCGCGAATGTTAAACCGCTTTTGCGCACTTTTTGCACTTTTTCCATCAAGTCCAGCGAAAAATTATCAATGCGCAAAGATGGCAACGACAAACTCACGTGTTCTTGTTCAGAAAACTGAAGCAAGCCCTCCATCAGCGCTGGCAGCTGCGTATAATCGCTGGTGCTCAATGACGCCAAAGAAATCTCGTCATAGCCCGTCGAGGCAATCAGCTTTTCCGCATAATTGCACAGCGTTGTACTATCCTTTTCCCGAACCGGTCGATATATCATACCCGCCTGGCAAAAACGACATCCGCGAATACATCCCCGAAACACTTCCAACATCACGCGGTCATGTACAATTTCCATATAAGGTACCACCAGCTTGTCCGGAAAATAAACCCGGTCTAGATCCTTAATAATTCGTTTTTGAATCGTCTCCGGAACCCCTTCCCGGTTTGGAACCAGTTCTGCAAAATTGCCATTTTCGTCCCATAACGCGTCATAAAATGCCGGAACATAAATCCCTTGCAGCTGTGCGATTTGCATTAAAAACACCTGCCGCGCCGCGCCGGATGCTTTCCACTGCGCAAATATATCCAATACTTCCGGCCAAATCTCTTCTCCTTCTCCCAAAAGAAAAAAGTCAACGAAATCTGCAAGCGGCTCCGGATTAAAGGCACACGGACCGCCCGCGCAGACAAACGGCATTCCTTCGTCTCTCTGCTCACTGCGCAGCGGAATGTTTGCTAAATCTAACATGTTTACCACATTGCTGTAACTCATCTCATATTGCAAGGTGAATCCAACAAAATCAAAGATGGAAACCGGGTCCCGGCTCTCCAATGCAAAAAGCGGAACGCCCGCCTGCCGCATTTCCTTTTCCATATCTTCCCATGGCGCAAAGACACGCTCTACCCAAGTGTCTTCCCGCTCATTGAGTAAATGATATAAAATTTTCATACCTAAATGCGACATGCCAATTTCATAGACATCCGGAAAGCAAAATGCAAAACGGGCGGTCATTTTGTCCGCATCTTTTACGACACTGTTCAACTCTCCACCTGTATAACGCGCCGCTTTCTGTACCTTTTGTAGCAATGGTTCTATTTCAATCATAATTCAACGCTCCAGTATCACATATTTATTCTACTATTATCATACCTGAAATTCGCTCATCATGCAAGAGTTTTTACAAAAAAAAGCTCCCAACTTTTAGGTGGGTAGTGATAAGGAAGTGTTGAAAATTATACCCCAAGACTTCAAAGTGATATTGCAAAATCGGGTATGTATCACACTTGCCGCACTCTGAAAAATAATCGTTCGGTTGTGCTCTTTATATTTAGCGTTTTCACGGTAAAGGCTAATTGCCTGATAGCATATTGTCTTTTTGTAATAGCTGTCAAAGGTATGTCTGATACGCTCCTTTTGCTCGTCTGTATAGTTCATTGTCATTCCTCCAGAATTGATTTTATTTTTTCAAAATCAATTCTGAATGGCGGGGAACGGCAGCAGGGCAAAAGAAAAAGCCGATAGTTTGCTATGCTTCTGCAAATTATCGGCTCTGTAAGTTTCGCTTTAGAAGCTACATCATTTTGTTAATTCCTCAAAGACAGAAACAACATATTCGGCTATTGTACAATCCTGTTCCTCCGTACCGCCGCCCACACCAATAGCACCGACGATTTTACCATTTACAAACAGCGGATAACCGCCCGCCACCAATGTAATTCGGGGGTCGTTTGTCTGAATTGCCATAAGTGAGCCGCCCTCTGCGGAACAAGCCGCCACATCTTTTGTTTTACACTGTGTAACAGCTGACGTATATGCTTTGCCCGGTACAAGTGTAATACTTAAAACAAGAGCCTCACCATAGCGTCTATATACTCTCGGCAGCCCATTGTTATCGCAAATTGCAAAACTGATGTCAATGCCTATCTCTCTGCTCTTTTGCTTTGCAGCTTCGCAAAGTTTATCGCACAATTCATCTGTTAAAATCATAGTCATTCTCCTTTCGATTTTTGATAACTTAATTATACAAAAATTAAAAGGAAAATGCTTGCCTGTTTCTGCAAAAAAATTGCACATTCCTATTTTTGCATTATTGCACTGAGAGCTTGTATATCCTCTTTTGGGGAAGCGTTAAACATTTTCCGGTAATCTCGTATGAATTGCGATACACTCTCATATCCGACATCAAGAGAAGTTTCCGTAACGCTTTTGTTTTCATCGAGCATTAAACGCCTTGCCTCCGTAAGTCGGAGCCTTTTCTGGCATTGTAGCGGTCCCATACCTACGGCGCTTTTAAATTTCTGATGAAAAGCTGATACGCTCATATTTAGTTTGGACGCAAGTTCTTCTACCGTAAAAGTATTTTTATAATTTTGTTTTATCCAACTGTTTATCTCGTATATTTCGCCTGCTTGCTGAATGTTGATAATGCTTTGTAAAAATTGTTTTCCGCACGAGCCGCACAGAACATTAAAAAGTATTTCACGCTTTATATGCACACTCATAAAAGAAAGGCGTTCCGGTTCTGTAATCAATGACAGCAGCTTTTCTACGGATTGTATGACAGCATTATCTGAACTTATCATTGTTTGCGACTGTATCTGCGAATTGATCATTCGTTCAGCAAAATCACCTTCCAAGTCAAGTACGATTGAAATTACATCATCTAATGTAAATCCAACAGACAATGCAAGAAAATCGTTTTCTTCCGAAAATGTAAGAACTTG
>CBCTHD010000372.1:0-2997 GCA_965146615.1 uncultured Clostridia bacterium | reverse complement strand
CATAAGCAGGGAAGACAGTAAGCGTTTCTTTTCGATAATCATAATAGCTGCGGTAGACCAAACGAAGACCGATATTTTCAGCAAAAATTCCGCGCGCCGCATCTATGCCGATAGCGCCGTATTCACTGTCAGGGTAGGCACTGCCGTTTTCATAAAAACCGCTAAACCACGTCACCTCTCCGGTTTCTTTACTAATATTCAGCCGAGCAACATGGTCAATGACCGGAATGAAATCTACCATATGTATAAAAGAAAAACTCCATGCACTTCCGACGTTGTCGGAGTCCGTCAACAGCAAATCATGCTTCTCAATAGAAGCAGGCGTCATACGGTCCAAAAAGTCAAGGGCATTTTTTTCAGCCTGTTCTTTTGTCACTTTTGCGAGGGATGCGCTGTCCCAGTCGGTATTGGCACTATACTGGTAGTAAATAATCTGTTCGTCTCCAACACATTCTACAGAAATAGAAGTGTCCCGGTCGGCATTGGTCCAATAGAAGGACCATGCTGTTTTTCCTCCGTAGGTCTCGCTATCATTTTTCTGATACGAAAATTTGTCCAATTCCTGTGGCACATCCACTTTTGATTTGACAAAAGCCAGTGCATTTTGCATCTGCACATCAGTGCTATCCGCTGCAAATGCAGACAGGCAACTGAGAAGCATACAACAGGAAAGGAATGTACATAATACTTTTTTCACGTTAGCAGCCTCCTTTTTTTATAACTGTTCGACAGATATGTTCCACGTCTCTTAGGCATCGGGTGACATACCCAATTCACCGGGAGTATCCTCTCTCATTGAAGCGGAACTTGTGATCCCTGTCGCTCGTCCCCCGTGATGGGAAAATCTCCTTTATAAAAGGTTCCATTGAACTCATTACAATAGTTAGACGTAAATCACGGGAAAAAGTTCCTGCCGCGTTGATATTTTACAGAAAAAATATTCGACAGTGTTGTTTGTTGGAAATGCAAAAACAGAAAACCGCCCGGAGCTCCAATACCGGGCGGTTTCAAAGTAATTATTGCGCGCCTTCCGGAATTTCACCGCCACCTGTTCCGGTGTCCGGCTGTTGTTGCACCGGTGGTGTCTGTGCCGGCTCCTGTGTGGCCGGCGGAGCAGTCTGCACGGGGGCCTGCGTTTGCTGCGGCGGCTGTGTTTGCACGGGCGGTGGCGTTTGCACCGGCGCTTGCGTGGCCGGTGGTACCTCCTGCTGTGGTGTGCGTACGGCGGGGGCCTGCGTTTTCTTTGATGGCGACTGCGATGTTTGTTGCGGCTGCTGCGTAGCAGGCGCCTCTGTCGGTGTCGGCGTCGGCTCTGGTGTCATTTCCGGTGTCGGCGTTTCCTCTACCGGCGCAAAGGAATACGTTGGCGTCGGCTCCGGCGCAGTATCCGGCGTTGTTTTACAGTGAATAAAATATGTTAAGAAAAACAATAGCAATACCACGACAGTGGCAATGCCAAATAATTTTGTGTTCATTCGCTTGCGGAATAAAGAGATAAGAATCATCACACAGCCCGCCAGCAATAATAAAAATAAGATGATGCCTATAATATTTGTCACCATTATGGTCGTTCCCCTTTGTCGTATTCTGCTTACCATTATAAAGAAAACGGCTGAAAATGTCAAGCCGCTGCAAGTTTCTTTTCTATATACTTGACATTTTTCCCAATCCGCGTTATAATATGAAACGCAAATCATTTGCATTTAGAAACCGGGGATAGAGATGCGGCAACAGATAACCGCCTTGTCTGTTTCGGTGGTTATGTATCAGGAGGGACAACATGTTAGAATTATTATGGGACGTATTAAAAGACACAGTAGTGGACGGCGTGAAAATGCTGCCCTTTTTATTTGCCGCCTATTTGTTGATTGAATATATAGAGCATAAATCTGCAGGACGGCTGGAGCGGGCGCTTAAGGGATTCGGAAGATTTGGCGCTGTCGGCGGAGCACTGCTTGGCTGCGTGCCGCAATGCGGATTTTCTGCGGCTGCTGCAAACCTGGACGCTGGGCGCGTCATTACGGTCGGCACCTTGATTGCGGTGTTTTTGTCTACATCGGACGAAGCCATTCCGGTATTGCTGGCACATCCGGGCAGCATTGGCTTGATTGGAAAATTGCTGTTGGTCAAAATCGTTATTGCCGTTGCAGCGGGCTTTATCATTGATTGTTTTTTTGTTAAACCTGCCAGCGACAGAGAGACACAGGACCATTTGAAAAAAATGTGCACACATTGCCACTGCGGCGACCACAATCTGTTTGGATCTGCGCTGCGGCATACGCTGCAAATTTTCTTGTTCATTTTTTTGTTTTCCTTTGTGCTAAATTTTTTAATTGGCTGGGCAGGGGAGGAACAAATTTCGCGGGTACTTATGCAAAACAGCTTATTGCAGCCGGTAATTGCCGGAATATTCGGCATGATTCCCAATTGCGCATCTTCGGTCATTCTAACAGAATTATACCTAGCGGGCAGTCTGTCCTTTGGTTCGGCAGTTGCAGGGCTTTCCGCAGGCGCAGGGGTCGGATTGGCAGTGCTGTTTAAAGTGAATCACAATGTGAAAGAAAACATTGCGATTGTTGTCGGACTGTGGGTTATAGCAGTTATTTGTGGTATTCTATTACAGGTGGTGGGCGTATGACGGGCGAGCGAATACTGGCGCAGGCAAAACTAAAGTGCACGGAAAAACGTTTGGCAATGCTGGATTTTTTAGCGTGCAGCCATCACCCCGTTACAGCGGAAGAAGTGGCACATCATATTGGCGCGACAGCACATGTTTCCACAGTTTACCGGTTTTTGGGAATATTGGTGGAAAAGGATATGCTATTGCGGGAAATTCATCAGGACGGTATTGCGTATTACCAGTTTCCACAACCACACCACTGTCATTTGCTAACCTGTCGGGTATGCCATCACAGCGTACATTTGCCGGAGTGTCCGCTGACCCAAATGGACCAACAGCTGGAGCAGCAGACAGGGTATCATATCACAGGACATTTA
>CBCTHD010000371.1:0-3007 GCA_965146615.1 uncultured Clostridia bacterium | reverse complement strand
CGCCCTCTGATTTGCTCAAATGCTTCTCTTGCTTTCATAGCTTGACCACCTTGTATCCAACGCCGCGCATGGTAACGATTTTAAAATCGGTACTGTCCCGAAACCGCTCCCGAAGCCTCCCGATATGGACGTCAACTGTATGGGTATCGCTCTCGTTCTCATATCCCCAAATTTCATCCATCAGTTGCTGGCGTGTGAAAATCTTTCCCGGAAACGATGCCATTTTGTAAAGCAGCATAAATTCTTTTTGCGGAAGAATATAGGACTCTGTTTCCGTTCTTACCGTCAGCGAGTCAACTTCCAATGTGGTGTTTCCGATCACCAGCCGGCGTTCGTTGATCATTTGTGCGCGCCGGAGCAGCGCCTGCACACGTAAAACCATTTCATTTACATTGATGGGCTTTACCATATAATCATCGGTGCCGGACAGAAAGCCTGTGCGCATATCGTCAAAGGAATCTTTTGCGGTTATCATCAGAACAGGGGTGGTGTCACCGGCATCGCGAAGCATACGCACCAGTTCATACCCATCCACAACCGGCATCATAATATCCGATATAATTAAATCATAATATTCCTTTTCCATCGCATCAAGCGCTTCCTGACCGTTTGCAACACCGTTTACCGAATATCCGTTTTTGGTCAGGACATGGCTAAAAAGCTGGCGCAGTTCCCTGTCATCCTCTGCAATTAAAAGTTTAAGCATATTGAACCCCTCCCAAGGCTTACGAATTTTCTTTTTTCTGTTTTCTTCGCATTTCAAAGCTGCCCATCATTTCCTTTAAATGCTCAGAAAGGGCGCGGTCACTGTGAAACGGGCGGAAAAAATGATATTTCTGTGTGGATTTTTCATAATGTAAACGAATATCGGCTTTGAGCATTTCATATCTGACAACCACGTTATTTTCTTCGGCAAACTGTTTCAGTTTCGCGGTCAGTTGCACGGACTTTGCTACATCCACAATGAATATGCCAAAAAACATGCCGACGCCAAACGAATAGGCAAGATTCTGTGACAGCCAATTGATGGCGTCCAGAATATACGGATGGACCAGCCAATAATAGACTGCGCCCAAAGCTGCCCAGATCAAAGAAAATTTCGGACAAATAATCCCCTGGATATTTCCCCATTCATTTGTATAATCCCACAGTCTAACCTTTCCAGCCTTTAACGAAATGATTCCGGCTATGTATTCAATCAGTGTCATACACACTGCCATCAGTAGAAACAACAGCAGTTTGCTCCAAAAGGGACTGGCAATAACAATGTATTGTTCCAGTCCGGCAATCAGATACATAAGGCATAATCCGCAGCCGTACAGCGGCAAATAAGGTCCTGTACAAAATCCGGGGTTGATCCATTTTCTTTCGGGATTTGCCCTTGATAGAAACCTACGAAATAAGACTTCAATCCCCCATCCCGATACAGAGCCAATCAAAAACAAAAAGGCTAGTTTTAAAAATAAACTCATGTCTGTTCCCACCTTTTTCTAATCGGAAAATTCCATATTTGCATAGATGGTTTCCATCCGTTCATCCGGAAACCGTTCATCGACATATTCCCAAAATGCATTTGCCGGTGCAATTCCCGCCGTTCGCTGCGTCCATCTGAATATCGTAACCGCGGACACACAGGCGTCGAAACATAAAAATACAGTCAGCGCCCATGTGATGATTTTGCCAACCCGGTTTGGTATTTTCAAAATCCCTTTTGCCATTCTCGGATAGATATTTTTGATCCAAAGAACGCCCAAAACGCCCCAAAATATGGAATACAACAGGCATATTCTTCCGTTGATATTGAACGGCATTTGGCTATAATCCCAAGAGCGTGAGCCGAACACGATTTCCTGTCCCCAGGAACATACATATTCTACAACACTGCCTATTACCATACCGCCCAAAAAGGAAATCCACCACCCCCTGTTTCGGAACCGGTACAAGCACAACGACAACGCGGCCGCACCGACGCCGTACAGTAAATTAAACGGTCCGTAGACAAGACCGGAACGGCTTTCCACATAGCCTTTTGTGACAAGACACCAGAGCATTTCCACAATGACGCCCGCAAAGCTCCCGATAAAACAAATCAGTAAAATCTTGTAACCATTCAGGCCT
This sequence comes from uncultured Clostridia bacterium, assembly GCA_965146615.1. Lineage (GTDB taxonomy): Bacteria > Bacillota > Clostridia > RUG12999 > RUG12999 > JAAWTG01. Next base: position 889 of record CBCTHD010000371.1, on the reverse strand, counting down.
TTTGCAAAGTGGTCCGATCTATTTTCGCTGTAATCAATCGCCGCATTTGCCGGCGCTGCCGAAATCAGTTTTCGTTTCTTATTCTGGTTTTTAATGTCATTCCTTCGGGCAGTTAGTTCATCACTGATAGCAGCGGTATGCGCCAATGCTTTTGTCATATTGGTCGTCGCCCGCTTTAAGGATTCCACCTTAGCGTCCGTTTCTTCTTGCGGACACTGTTCTTCCAACATCTTCGGATAATACGCGTTCATTTCAATATCCGTTTGCTTTACGGCATCCAATAATTTCTGGCTTTCTGTTTCGATATTTAATGGCTGTGTCCGAACTGCCTCGTTTTGTTGAATGACTGTTTGTTTCATACCCCGTTCCCCCCCAAATGATATAGCAGGCCGTTTTTCCTTTTTTCTGATTCGCCCCTCCATGCGCTGCTTATTTCTGCGCAAATCCAGCGCCCTGACGCTTCTTTTCCGGCCGGATTCCTTCCAGAACCGCCGGTTATTTATATTTTATTCGGATACGCAAAGTGTGTCAAGAGGATTTGCTGTATTTCCGTCTTACACGTTCGGCGCCGCAGCCTATTCAGCCGCCGTTTGCTTTTTGGTAAAACTGCGGTAAATCACCGCGCCCACCGCCGCTAACAGACCTGTTAGGACAAATATCAGCAAAGAGGTCAGATATTGCTCTTCCGCCAGTGTTGCACCGCAAAGCGTGGACGAAAGAACCGACGGTATTCTCGCCACGGCGGTCATAATCATGTACGGTATGGGTTTGAGTCCCATGAATCCCGCAATGTAGGTCAGTCCGTCCTTCGGCGTGCCGGGAATGAGGTAAATTAGGAAAAATAAAGCATAGGTATTTTGGCTGTTTTTCCATACCGCCAGGTTCTTCC
>CBCTHD010000370.1:0-3017 GCA_965146615.1 uncultured Clostridia bacterium | reverse complement strand
TTAAGCACAAACGTAACTTCCGGTACAAAGATCGCTGTGGCGGCATTGAATTTACAAGGAGTTCTTGAAGAGGATAAAGAAAACGGCAGCAGCTTGCTGACAAGAGGGTTTTCGGGAAAATACGCTATCGAGCTTGATTTGCAGGCTAATATAAGCACGACAAGAACAAGCGGCGGCGCAACATATGAAACTCTTACCCTTGGTACGCGCTCAACAAGCAGCGACGCTGCGTCAACTATGAATGAAGAGCTGTTCTTTGTGCGTATTTTCGGATCATCAGCTATTGATTCGTCGGCTGCGGAAACAATACAGCTTTACAGAAATAATGGAACAAGCAGTGTATCGGTCGGCAAAACATCATATACTTCGGGCGATGTGTGTAAACTAACTTTTGTTATTGATACATCGGCAAAAACAGTTGATTTTTATATAAATGATGAACTTGTGGCGAGTGATGTTGCATTTTCGGAAGGAAAAGGCGCTGATGAGCTTATAAATGCATTGCAGATAAAGGCAATGTATGCGACAGCGAAGAATTCATATATTAAAATTTCATCTGTAAAAGCTTATGAAATTGAAAGAAACACAAGCGACCAAAGATATATTGCCGCTATGGGAAAAATAAGTACATTACCTGAAACACTGACGGCAAATCCGAAATCCGTAACGGACAATATAGATTTGCCGAGTGAGTTTGAATGGGTAAGCGGTAACGAAACGGTCTGCGGCAATGACGGTATAATAACGCGTTCAGAGGAGGATGTTGACACATATTTACAGACGACAGTTTCGTCAACTGAGGACGGATATACAACACCAACGCCAACACCAACACCACCGCCGGTACCGGGTGAGACGCTTGTAATGAACGAGAGTTTTAATAATAAGTTTATTTCTGAGCTTGACAACTGGGTATTTGCAACTGATAATTACACAACTGCTGAAATCGGCTCGGATAGTAAGCTTACCTTTCGTCATACAAATGATACGGGTACGGATACATCCGGAACCTACTCGGCATCGGGGGCGTTGAATTTACAGGGTGTACTTGAAGAGGATAAAGAACATGGCACTGATTTACTCTCAAGGGGCTTTTCGGGAAAATACGGCGACATTTGCGGCACTGAACTTTGGAGTACGTGCGTCAAGCGGTGATATAGCTACGGCAATGACAGAAACGCAGTTTTTTGTACGCATTACGGGAACGACTGACGAGAGTAATAATACGGGAATTCTGCGTCTTTGCAGAATGAATGGAACAAGTACTCAGATAGTACAGAGCTTGGACTTTGATATGAATAAATCACAAACGCTGAAGTTTGTGGTTGACACAAATGCAAAAAATTTTGACTATTATGTGAATGGAAAGCTGCAAAAGAGCGGTGTGGCTTTTTCTGACGGAACAGGCGAAATGGGGCTAATCAACGCTGTGCAGCTTAGGACCATGAGAGCAACCTCTGAGGGCTCGTATGTGAAATTGTCATATTTGAAGGTATATGAACTTGAGAGAAATACGAGTGACCCGAGATATATTGAAGCATCGGAAAAAATCCAAGAGCTTCCTGAAACACTGACGGCAAATCCGAAAACGGTAACAGATAATATAGATTTGCCTGTTGGCTTTACATGGAAGAGCGGCAATGAGCTATTCTGCGGCAGTGACGGAGTTATAAACAGATGGGTTGAATCTGTGGATACATATTTGCAAACTTCCGTTTCATCAACTGCTGGATATTCCGTTCCGATGGAACTTGTAAAGCGGTACAGATTTACAGTCGCGGCAGTTGAGGGAGCTCAAAACGAGGTTGTGTATGATGAGGATTACACAACAGCTCCTAAGCTCAGAGACTGGGAGTTCAATGAGTTTTATGAGAGCGAGAATGATAATCACATATGCGACGAACGCGGTCTTGTATTCACCAAAGGAAGCGGGGCTGACAGTACAATCAACTATGATTTAATGTCTTATTACGGACTGGGACTTCTTGGTGAAAAATTATCATCTGACAATGAACGTATAGAGGTTATACGCCGAGAGCTTAAAGGCGTGTATGATATAGATTTTGACGCTCAGGCCTTTGTAAGCAGTTCGCATCCTGCCACGGTAGAGCTTGGATATTTAAATGCTGGAACAGGAAGATTTACCTCTGTCGGAACGATAGCATTCACCTCAAACGGAGCAAGCTTGCAGACAGCGGGAACGAGTTCACAGCAAAAAACACAGATATATGGGGAACTGCCAAAGTCTGTGATGAGCATAAGACTGCGAATAGACACAGTAGAACACCGTATCTATCCGTATACAGACGGAAAACTTTTAAATCCTTTCGGTATCGCATATACGGATGAGACAGGTACAGATATGGTAAATGCAATCCGTATTTCGATGGATAAAAATATGCCGGAGGGCGACAGTTTTATTCTTAAAAAGCTGCAAGTTGTAAAACGTATGTCAGAAAGCAATGCCGAAGCTGATAATCTTAAAAATGCTGCGGATATGCTTCCAATAAGCGTAATCACGGATAATCCCGAGCAGATGACACAAATGAAGACATTGCCTGAAACTGTTAATGGTGTAAGTCTGATATGGACGGTTGACAGCAATTTTGTTGATATTAAAACGGGACAGATTTATCAGAGTGACACACAACAGGAGATTACACTGACGGTGCGCTTAATAAGCGGTAATTATATGATTGATAAGAGCTTTCGTCTTACAATCCCGCCGACGGATGACGCGTTAAAGATATTGGAATATTATGCGAAAAATATAACACTTGAAAATATTACAAATCAGAATACACAGAATTTACTATATGATATAGAATTGCCGACGGAATTTGAAGTGGGAACAATATCGTGGAACTCGTCAAAACCAGCAGTAATTGACAAAACCGGAAAAATCAACACTGCATCGTTGATTTCGGATAATACCGAGGTTACTCTTACGGCGGCACTTGCTGACAAAAAAGGGAATAAGGTTGAAAAGACATTTAAAATCAATGTTGCGCGCAGAG
>CBCTHD010000369.1:0-3024 GCA_965146615.1 uncultured Clostridia bacterium | reverse complement strand
CACCTTATCCGGCACAATGCCCACCAACATTCCGTTTTCTACTCCCACACCGCTGTATGGAATCATACGCAGCCGCGTCGTCCAGTCATAGGATAATCCTTCATATAATTCTTCCATGTGATACTGTTCAAATAATGCATATACTTCTGGCTGCATAATCGAACGCAGACGAGATAGTTCTATTACGGCCACTGCTTTTCCGGTCAACGGATCCTTGAGCTGGTTCCCCGTATCGAGCAATACATCTGCTTCCGCTGTTTTTTCAGCATAGGTAATCCGCATTTTCCCTAAAATTCCTTGACGCATCAGAAATCCTTTTAAATATTTGACCACCAATGTAACCGCAAAAAATACCGTTACTGCTGTTATCAGCAATACTTTCCACGGTAGGTTTAAGTATACACTGCCATTGGACACGATGGTTCCCAAGCTACTGCCGAGCCCCGTAAAATAAATAAGTCCCGTAATGCCGCCGCCAAAAATAAAGCTGGTCAAATAAAATGCCGCAACTGCCCGCAGTAGTTCCCGCCAAGATTTTACCCAAAACACAATGCAAACCATGATCACAGAAACGGCTACCTTTGCCACCAGGACATAAAGCGCGGAAAGTCTCGGAAAAAAAATACAGACGGCATAGACGCCGCCAATGACAGACGCAATGAAAATCCGCCACCACCGTGTACGCACGCCGGCAATTTTTGTGCTGCACCACAGCAGCATACCGTCTATTACCATGTTTACTACAAACAGTACGTCAATGTAAACTACCGGCATTGTCCCTCCTCCACTTCCTTCGCCCATGTTTTCCTCATGGTAGATTTCTATTATACCACTTTTTACCAGCGGATTTTGTAAAATTTTGCGATTTCCGGGACTTTTTTTTGACAGTTTCCTGTTTTTCCTGTCAAAAAAAAGCCGCCATGGACAGCTTCATCTTCCGTCCATGGCGGCCGTATTCTCTTTTGTATTAGTCGTTAATGACAATCAATGTTGCTTCATAACTACCGTTTGTCGGCGAACAGAATGCCGTAATATTACTGCCTTCCTTGATATTCCGTACCGCTCCTGTACTGCCATCTTTGTAGGTTACTTTCGCTTTGCTGACAAAAATCAGTTCGTTGACGTCCACTAACTTGATATAGCCATAGGAGGTGTTGACATATTCCACCACACCGGTAATTGTCGAATTATCTCCTACTGCAGACACGGTAATGGAAACCACCGTGCTGCCTTCAATTTTTACCGTTACCGTATCACCCAAGCGCAAATCGTATACATCTGCGGCTGTACTATTACGGGTAATATCCGCCGTATTTTTTAGATGATACTCCGTTTCCGTACCACTTGTTTGACGTACCGTAATCATAGGATCTTCCGTATCAATGACAATCTGCACAATACTACCTTCCACCGTCTGCGATTTACTGGTGGCTACAATGGAAGTGATCACACCATAGGTCAATGTCAACGAAACAGTATCACCCGCCAAAACAGCAGACAAATTCGTAAATGACCCGTTGCGTTTTACGCTCACCTCGGAATCTACAGTATATTCCGTTAAAGAGGAACCATTTTTCACTGTAATTTTATATTCCGGCAGCAATTGAATATCTTCTACCGTCCCACTTGCCGTCGCTGTTTTATCCTCTGCGCGGATTTCAATGATGCTCTCATTTTGCAGCGTTAGCGTCACATAGTCACCCGCCTGCAAATCTGCAACGGTCTTATTCGCGCTACCTCCCCGATAAATTGCCACGCTGCTTGCCAGAGGATACTGGGATGCTTCTGAGGTATTGGGGTCAGTAATATAAACCACCGTTTTTCCTGACGCATTCTGATATTTGGAGTAGATACCTGAAACTGTTTCCAAGGACGTCGGAGAAAGCGCTTCCACCAGCCGCACTGTCCCGCTTTTTTCAATATTCACAACAACATCTGCACCCACCGGAATACTACCCGCATCTGTAGATGCGCCGTCCAGCCGCACCAGCGCTTTTGCTGTCAACGTATAGGCCTTGGACATATCATTCGTATCTTTTATTTTAATTTCTTTCTTTTCCGTATCATAGGAAATCATGCTGCCCCGTACAACCGTCACCGAGAAGTTCTCTATCACCCGGTACAGCAATGACGCCATCTGTGCGCGCGTCACTTCTCCCATAGGACTGAACAAGTTTCCATCCATGCCATTCATTAAACCGTTTGTAACTGCATACCCCACATAGGGCTTTGCCGATGCAGGAATGTCAGCCGCATCAAGGAACGGTAAGGTTGTCTGTGTTGTAGATGAACCAACATCGTTGTTCCACAATAATTTTGTAAGCAGAATTGCCGATTCATACCGTTTCAACGCTGTACCTGCTTCTTCATCTGCCACATATAACGGCAAATCTTCTTTTTCCAAAACCCCTTTATACAACAGATAGGATACTTCCCGTTTGTAGGTCGTATTGTAGAGCAGCAAATCATTTTTATATGTATCTACAGCGGCAGAAACATACTTCTCATTTTCCGCTTCATCTACACCCGCCACACGTGCCATCAAAATCAATGATTCTATTTTGGACACGCTTTGTTCCGGTTTAAACGTATTATCGTCATAACCTTTGATGATGCCGCTGTCCGTCATGCTCTCAATTGCGTCGCGTGCCCAATCCCAGCGCGCATCTGCCATGTCGCTGAATGCTGCCCAAGCAGTTAATTGCAAAATCATACATCCGCACAAGACCATTGCTGCTATCCTTTTTTTCATCTGTATCCACTCCCTTAAACATAAATCTTTTCTGTGGCAAGGGGGACCCCCCTTCCGCCTAACGTGGATTACCTATTACCGCTTCTGTTGCAGTATATAAGCGGCTATCTAACCCTTCTATGCTATATCATAACACAACTTCCGCTACTTTGCAAGAGCCATTCTGCAAGTTTTATCCGGTATTTCCAGAATCTTTGTCTTGATATCTTCACGTATATACGGTACAATATGTCTTGTGGTTGACATAACACACATACAAACAGATAGTTGAT
>CBCTHD010000368.1:0-3036 GCA_965146615.1 uncultured Clostridia bacterium | reverse complement strand
AATGTGATATGGCATAGCATTTCCTCCTGTAACTTGAACTGAAAAATGAATTGCCGGATAAGCGTTTAGCGTACTTCCCATGCATTTTGCCGCAGCGGGGGAAATGTTATGTACGCTCTGAAAAGCACGATTAAATGATGTTGGGGAAGTGTACCCATATTTCAAAGCGACGTCTATCACTTTAGCGTCTGTCCGCTGTAATTCAAAAGCAGCTTGTGTCATTCTCCTGCGCCGGATATATTCCGATAACGAAATACCAGCAACATAAGAAAATATCCGTTGAAAATAGAAAACCGAGCAACAGGCGATCTGAGCAGCTTCTTCATAAAACAAATCACTATCCAAATTGTTTTCTATGTAATCTATTGCAGCACTTAGTTTTTTCAACCATTCCATTTATTGCTCCCCCTTATCTATAAGCATAAACTCGTAAACGATATTTTTCCTCGCTTTTCATGTCCACTTTTGTAAACTCATTCATAGTGTAATGGAATAAAAAATATGTTGCAAACCTTTTGGTCGGTCAACATTTTCTTTTCCTTATGTTTGGCATTTTTAGATTTTTGCGTGTTGTATATAGTGAAGGGCAAAGTGCAACAAATGCCGTTTGCCGGACGGGATATTGAATGAGAGGACACATAAGGGTTTGGGAAACTCCCAACAAGACAAAATCCCCGTCCGGCGCATAGCGTCAAACGGGGATTTTGCGGAAAGGGTATCCCTTTCCTATGCTTGCTGCGGAAGAAGCAAGCGGCAAATAGGTACTCATTTGCTGTGCTTGCTCCCTACTCAAAACAAAGGAAAGGACGGGAAAGGAATGGAAAGGAAGCGAACAATCAAAGACGGGCAAATCGTTGTAAAAAATCCACTCTATCAAGAATTGCCGACACACGAAGTTACAATTCAATCCGGCAGGACGCTCTATCGTTTTACGGGAAGCTACGATGGGAACCGAAGCCTGCCCCATAAAGTTTTACGGCTTATGGAGCAATCGCCTATTGATGAAAAAGACAAGGAGCGTTAAAATGAGTATAAGCAATCCTGTAATGGCAGACTGCCCGCCGATGAAAGGAGCAGAAAATATGTTAAGGCAGTCTGACAAAATTACCGCCCTCTATTGCCGCTTATCCCGCGACGATGAACTGACGGGCGACAGCAACAGCATTGTAAATCAAAAGGCGATTTTAAGTAAATACGCAAAGGAAAATGGCTTCAAAAAGTTCTCGTTCTTTGTGGACGACGGATATTCGGGTACGAATTTCAACCGTCCGAGTTGGGGCGAACTTCTCGAACGGATTGAAAACGGAGAAGTTTCCACCTTGATAGTCAAAGATATGTCGCGGCTTGGGCGCGATTATCTGAAAGTCGGCTTTTATACAGAAGTCCTGTTCGTGGAAAAAGGCGTGCGGTTTATCGCCATCAATAACGGCATAGACAGCGCGAACCAGCAGGACAGCGATTTTACCCCTTTTTGAACATCATCAATGAATGGTACGCCAAAGATACAAGCAAGAAAATCCGCGCTGTGATGAAGTCCAAAGGCGAAGCGGGCGAACATCTCTGTACCAACCCGCCCTATGGCTATAGGAAAGACCCAGACAACAAGAAACGGTGGATTGTGGACGGAGAAGCCGCAACGGTAGTCAAGCGGCTATTTACCCTTTGTCTGGACGGTTACGGGCCGTCGCAGATCGCCCGTATTCTGAAAGCGGATAAAGTCATAACGCCGACAATCCATTTTCAGCAGACAGGCAGGGCAACGAGAAACACTCCGCCAGATAATCCCTATAATTGGACGAGCGATACCATAGCCGACATTTTGGAGCGTCCAGAGTATCAGGGACATACGGTAAACTTCAAAACCTACAAACAGTCCTACAAGAGCAAGAAAACCTGCTACAATCCAGAGGAAAAATGGCTTGTGTTTGAGAACACTCACGAAGCAATCATTGACGCTGATACATGGGTGCGGGTGCAGGAATTACGGAAGAACAAACGCCGCCCGACGAGGACGGGAAAGACGAATATGTTCTCCGGCATTGTGCGCTGTGCCGACTGCGGCGAAAAGCTGTATTACTGCACAAGCAGGAACTTTGAAGCAAGGCAAGATCATTTCGTATGTTCCACTTCCAGACTGAAAGGGAAAGAGGTTTGCTCTACTCATTTTATCCGCGCGGTCGTACTGGAACAGGGCGTGCTTGCTCACATGAGAATGACGATTGCCTGTGTCGCCAACCACGAAGAACAATTCCGAAAAGCTATGGGTGCAAAGCAGAAAGCCGAAGCGAAAAAGGAATTGACGGCGAAGCGGCGGCAACTGACGCAAGGGGAACGGCGGGTAGAGGAACTTAACCGATTATTCAAGCGTATTTACGAGGACAACGCCAACGGGAAATTATCTGACAGCAGATTCCAAATGCTCTCTGATGATTACGAGCAGGAGCAGGAAGAACTGCGGGAAAAGCTGTTGCGATTGAATGAAGAAATTATAAAGAAAGAAGAACAGGCAGAAAACATTGACAGATTTATCGGCAAGGTGCAAAAGTATCTTGATTTGGACAAGCTGACGCCCGCTATACTCAACGATATGATAAAGGCGGTATATGTTCATGTGCCGGATAAATCAAAGGGATATAGGGAACAGCAGATTGATATTTCCTATGACCTTGTGGGAATACTTCCCGCCGCCATGCTGAACGACCTGCAAAACGAAGAAACGGCATAGCCCGCAAGCTACGCCGTTTCCCGGAAACATTTCTTATGCTGTCTTATAAGGGCTGATCATGATGTTTGGTGCGGGCTGGATGAACCTTGCAAGCCTTGGCCTTGGCCTTGCGGCGTGGGGCCTGCCGCTGGCGGCGCTGGTGTTTCGGAAAAAGGCCGGAGGCAGGCTTTGCCTAGTACTGGTGTGGGCCAGCGCTGCCGCGTGCGGTGCGGCGCTTTCTGTGCAGATATGTTACCAGCACCACCTTGTGCAGATTCATGACGTGAGCGCCATTTTGGACACCACCGATGCGCTGGTGTTTGTGGCGGGCG
>CBCTHD010000367.1:0-3038 GCA_965146615.1 uncultured Clostridia bacterium | reverse complement strand
CGAGGCATTGTCCCGATAGCGCAGAATTGTTTTGATGTCGCCTTCCTCGTTGGTTTCGTACATGATGAGCCCTACCGGGTCGCTTCCGTAACTTTTAAAGTAATCTTGATACAGCTTAGAGCCGCTCAGCGACTTGGTTTCTGCAAGGTCACAATTTACATATTTTACCTTTGCAGCCGTGCTGAAGTCCTCAAAGGTACCATCCTCCTTGAGGATTCTGAGCATCATATGCTGATTTCTCGCATCCATGCCTACCCTGAGCGCATAACCGTACTGCGCGCTTACGCCGTCTAAAACGCAGATTACAACATGACCGTTTCCGTCCAGATAAAACTTTCCGCTGTCTCCCACCGAAGGCATTTCGACAATGCCCGTCTCATAGGGATACGATTCGCCTTCAATCTTTATTTCATCATCGGAAATTTCATTGACTGTTCCAGTGACTTTTTGCGTGACCAGAGAAACCGAAATGAGCGTCTGGTCTTTGCTGGCGGTCACTGCCAGTGCGTCATTCGTTTGAATATAACTAAGTTCCGCCGCCCGGCCGTTATACAAAATTTCTTTGATCTCACCGGCGCCTTCTACCATCATATTCAAATCCGGCTTGCCGTACTTATCCACGATGACGTTATCCACCGTACGAATCTGCTCCACCACATAGTATTCAATTGCGGTGATAATCACGGTTTCATATAGCCCGTCACGTTCCCTGTCAATCAGCTTAATACTGCCGTACGTCGGCGTAAAGTCCGCATCCGTGTAATCCTTGGTGTATCTGCCGTTATAAATAACATTTGCCGCTAAAGATACGTCCGCTTTCTCCACCCGCCTGCTGTTGTCGGTGGTATAACGCAGTTCATTCGTTGCATAACTCACCACTTCCGATGCATCGATTTGCAAAATGTCCATTTTGTTCTCCAATGCCCAGAGGTAGAGCACGTTTTTTTCGCCGTCCTCCTCCCGGTAGTACAGCTTGACCTGCGAACCCAGGTATTCATTATAATCCGCCTCGGTCTGATACAATTCCCCATCAACGCGGATATAGCCCTTGCTCAAGGTATCCGCTGAGGACAGAGCGGTTTTCTCTGTCCCCATCAGAACGCCGGTGGTTTCATAAATACCGTAATATTGAGTCAATATCGTTTCTTCTGAAATTGTAATTTGAAAGCTGTCAACGCTGCCCTGCATACCGGAAAGATTGGCGTTCAGCGTGTTATACAGCAGCAACGCCATATCCGCTCCGCTGAGATACGCGTCGTCGGGACGCACATTGTCCGTCAATTCCAGTTTCGTCACAAGCCCCTGGTACACCGGTTTTAGATCTGTATTGTCCGAAAGTTCCAGCCATTGATACCCCAGCACGCGGCCCAAAAGCCGAACTGCCTCCTCAAGCGTGATGTTCTGTTCCGGCTGGAACCTTCCCGCGCCGTAGCCCAGCACAACGCCGCATTCCGCCGCTCTGTTGATGGCAGACTCATACGTGTTTCCACTGACGTCAATGAAATAGCTGGTTTTGGTGGATATTTGTTCATACTGTTGGAAATTCATTACCTCTGCTGTAAATTCAGCGCGGGTAATCTTCCTTTCATAATCGTAGCTGCCGTCTGTCGTGCGCAGAGTTGTCAAAAAGCCCAGCGCGGTCAACAGCCCTTCCTGCTCCGGCTTTACGCTCGTTTTGGCAAAAACAGACGTCGTCGCCATCGTCGGAAGCAACAGCACTGCTGCCAGCGCAATAGCTATCCATCTTTTTCGCATCATAATTTTCCCCTCCATTAAAGCATTCTATCCAGCAGTACTGCAGCCATGGCCCTGGTTAATGAATCTGTCGGCGCAAAAATGTCTTCACTGATGCCCACAATGATTCCCGCCTGATACATTGCGGTAACACTGTCCTTTGCATAATCGGCAATTTGGTCGTTATCCGCAAATGGCGCCTTCTGTGTTTGCTCCAGACTTACGCCGAAAATATCCGCCGTATTTTGCAGGATGACACAGGCATCCTGTCGCGTGATTTGTTCACCCGTACCAAAGGTTGTCTCGTCCTTCCCATTGATAATACCATATTTAAACCCGGTGCGCAGATAGTCGTAGTACCATTCGCCGGCCTGTGTGTCCGCAAAAGGTAAATCGCCTTCTGTAATGAGCTCAATATCAAAGGCAGCCACAACCATTTTGACAAACTGTTCCCGCGTGACAGCCTCATCCGGTGCAAACGCGTTGTTACCGACGCCGTTAAGCACGCCCTTCTGCGTGAGGTTATCAATGCTCGTTTTCGCCCAGTGGTCTGAAGCGACGTCGCTGTAGCCTGTGAACTCCAGCGGATCCGCTTTCACCGTCGTGCCGCGGTAGCTTATTCCTAAATATGTGTTGTCGCTGCGCCGATTTCCGCGGCCGCCCCCGCCACCGCCGCGGGTGCTGCCACCGGTACCGCTGCCGCCATTGTTATTACCGTTTCCGCCGTTATTGGGATCGTCATCCTCTTTCGGGTCATCCGGAATTTTGGATTCATCAAAATACACAGTGACAATTTTCGCCGTCTCGTTGTCCTCGCAATTGTAGATAAACTCCAGCGTTCCTGTTCCTGCCTCGGCAAAAGGAATGACGAACTCAAATTCACCTTTTTCATTTGATTTTTCTTGCAATATAGCAATGATCTTCCCGGTTGTCAGATTTTGCACCTGCAATGTGACATTCTGCCGCGCTCCTATGCTGGTGCCCGTGAAGAGAATGTTACGCTCCGACTTTTTATAAGAGACGCTTCCCTCCAGATCCGCTGCCGAAACAGCGACTGCCGTTCCGAACAGCATACATCCGGCAGTCAGCAGCGCACATATTTTTTTGGTGATATTCTTCATCGTTTGGGGCCTCCCTTCTTATTTTGTGAGCGTCACCTTATCCATCAACGGTTCCGCATCTGTCGCTGTTTTCCACATCATCACATCCAGCCGTGTGTTTGCCGTCACTTCCTCAAGCAGACAGCCTGCCGACACCGTTACGGTTTCAGCGCCCGGCATGTTGTAGGTAACGTATTGGATGTC
>CBCTHD010000366.1:0-3044 GCA_965146615.1 uncultured Clostridia bacterium | reverse complement strand
AATTTGTCACGTCTACATGGCTGTTGTCCCGCACAAATGCCATACCGCCAACGCCCTTTGCCTTGGCATATGCCGCCGCATCGCCGTCTCCGAGATATAAATCCACCTGCATTCCTTGTCGCCGAAATTCATCCGCTACCTGAAACGCCAGCGCACGGCAGCCCGGCGCATAGTGAATCACCGTATCCGGTGCAGGAGACTCCAATTCACCGCCGCTGCGCTGCAATGCCGCGAGCACACGGTCCACCCAGATTGCCACACCCGCGCCGGGAATATCCCGTCCAAACTGCGCTACCAGATTGTCGTACCGTCCGCCGCCGCAAATCGGGAACCCGACGTGGTGTGTGAATCCCTTAAATACCACGCCCGTATAATACGTAAAGTTTTTCACCATTCCTAGGTCAATTGATATGTAGTCCTGCACGCCATAATCCTGCAAAATTGCATAAATCTCTGTCAGATTGTCCAGCGCCTCCAGCGCCGCTGTCGGGAGACTGCGCCGGCGCAACCCGTCAACAACGTCTATACCGCCGAACAGTGTCGGCAACGCCACAAACACCTCCCGTAGTTCTTCCGGCATGTTATGCGCCTGCGTGAAGGTTTCCATATTAATAAAATCTTTGTGGTCAATGATGTCCACCAGCTGATTGGTTTCCTCTGCGTCAAGCCCCGCTTCTTCCACCAGCGCTTTGAAAAACCCCATCTGTCCAAGGTCAATTTGAAATTCTTGCAGCCCGGACGCAAGCAGACATTGTACCGTCAGTGCAATTACCTCCGCATCCGCTTCGGGAGAATTTACGCCCATGAGTTCCACACCCGCCTGGGTAAATTCTTTCTGTTTTTCGCCGCCATAGGCTTCGCCGCCGCGAAACGCCGGCCCCACATACGACAGCTTTAGCGGCAGAGGTTCCCCGCTGAGTTTTGTCGCCGCAACGCGCGCCATTGGCGGCGTGATGTCGGGGCGCAGCGCCAAGATTCTGCCCTTTGCATCAAAGAATTTCAGCATGTTTTCCTCGCCGTCTGCACCATACTCGCCCGTGAACACATCTAAATATTCAAACATCGGAGTCTGCACGTCTGCATAACCATGGGCCGCAAAATGCTGCATACAGATTTGTTCGATTCTGTTTTTTGCCTTTTTCTCTTTCTGTAATACGTCGCCGCTTCCTATCGGTGTGTGCATTTTGTTGTTATACATGTTGCGCCTCCTCTTTTTCTCATTCTACGTTTGCTTTCAGGTACGCCTGAATAAATCCGTCAATATCGCCGTCCATCACCGCGTTAATGTTTCCCACCTCATAGTCTGTCCGGTGGTCCTTTGCCATGGTATAGGGATGGAACACATATGACCGGATTTGGCTGCCCCAGCCGATTTCCTTCATTTCACCTTTGATATCTTCAATTTTTTCCATTTTTTCACGTTCTGCAATTTCCAGCAGCTTAGATTTGAGCATCTTCATCGCAGTTTCCCTGTTTTGAATCTGAGAACGCTCCGTCTGGCAGGAAACCACTACGCCCGTCGGTAAATGGGTAATACGAACAGCAGATTCCGTCTTGTTAACGTGCTGTCCGCCCGCGCCGCTCGCCCGGTAGGTGTCCACACGCAAATCCTCCGGATTGATGTTGATTTCAATATCGTCATCAAATTCCGGCATAACGTCCAGTGATGCAAACGACGTATGCCGCCGTCCGGACGCGTCAAAAGGAGAAATCCGCACCAGGCGGTGCACACCTTTTTCACATTTCAAATAGCCGTAGGCATTTTCTCCTTCAATCAGAATACTCGCGCTTTTCACGCCTGCTTCTTCGCCGTCCAGAAAATCCAGCACTTTTGTGTTAAATCCATGCCGCTCCGCCCAGCGCAGGTACATACGCATCAGCATTTGAGCCCAGTCCTGTGCTTCCGTGCCGCCAGCGCCCGCATGCAGTGCGATGATGGCATTGTTCTTATCATAGGGGCCGCTGAGCAGCGTATCCAGTTTCATCTGTTCCAGCTTTTCCGCCAGCTGCGTATAAGCCGTCTGGATTTCTTCCTCCATGGACTCGTCCGGCTCCTCCTGCATCATCTCAATTAAAACCGCCAAATCGTCCCGTTCGCTGCACAACGCTTCAAACTTTTCCACTTTATTCTTCAGTTGTTTTGTCTTTTGCAGCACCTTGCTGGACGCTTCCATATCGTCCCAAAAACCTTCCGCTGTCTGTTGCTTTTCCAGTTCTTCTATTTCCGTCTTCACTTTAGCGATGTTAAAGTGAATCCCCCAATTCACTTAATTGATTTTCCATGGACTTGGTGTCCAGGCGATATTGCTCCAAATCAATCATTTTTTCACTTCCTTTGATGATATTATATTTATTTGCTTCACACTAACACAAAACGCTTCGCCTAGTCCTCATTCAAGCCACAGCATTTTTTATATTTTTTGCCGCTGCCGCAGGGACAGGGGTCATTGCGTCCCACTTTCTGTTTTTTCACAACAGTCTTTTTGACGCCGCCGCCTTCATCGCCGCCATGAGATGCAACCGTCGGTTTTGCCACCTGTTCCCGTTTGGGCGGTGTGCGGAATTTCACGGTTAGAACCATACGGACAGTGTCCTCTTTGATGGAATTAATCATCTCTTCAAACATGTCCATACCTTCATATTTATATTCCACCACCGGGTCGCGCTGTGCATAAGCACGCAGCGTTATACCACGTTTGAGCTGGTCCATGCTGTCGATGTGGTCCATCCACTTGCGGTCCACGTTTTGTAACATGATTACACGTTCCACTTCACGCATTTGTTCCGCGCCGATGAGTTCTTCCTGCGATTTGTATTTTTCCATCGCGCGTTCTATAATCCGTTCTTTCAAGTCATCGCGGTCTAGGGAATCTAAATCTTCCTGTTTATAAGAAAATTCACCCGGTTCAAACAGCATACCTTCCACTTCTGACGCCAATCCAATCAGGTTCCAATCATCTACAATGTCTCCCGCGGTATAACGGTCTACCATATCGTTAAAATGTTATTCTATCATACTGGTAATGTTATCCTTGAGATCTTCG
>CBCTHD010000365.1:0-3076 GCA_965146615.1 uncultured Clostridia bacterium | reverse complement strand
TAACCGGATACCAAATGACCACCCAAATCTTTTTTGATGTGCAAAGTACCAACTATGCCGATTGTTCAGGAGACAGCATTTTAGCACCTCTCACAGGCGCCGAATACCGTTTGGGAAGAGAAAGTGCAGATGAATTTATGGAAGATACGCCTGTGAAAACGCCTGACAATCACGTTATGGGAATGAGTTGTTTAATACAAGGGCGTGAAACAGCGCATCCAGTGAAATATATTCCGCCAAAATGGAGTACGCCGCTTCACGATGAGCATTTCAAGTATCATCAACCTAACCTTAACAACCCTTATGAAAACTTTTGGTACCTGGAGCTTGGCGGGAACAGAGATACGATACATGATACCGAGCATATCGCCAAAGAACTGATAGCGCTTGCTACCGGTACATGGGATTATGTCAAAAATTCCGGCGCCTGCGATGCACAAAACTGGGATTTAGAGTTTCTCGGCCTTTTGCCCGGCAAGCGGGAATCACGCCGTATGGTTGGTGAATACATCATAACGCAGCGGGATATTTCTGAAAATAAAATATTTGAAGATACCGTTGCGTACGGTGGCTGGCCGCTTGACGTTCATTCTCCTGATGGCTTTTACAATAAGGGAACAGTTAATACAGTTACCTCAACTCCGTCTCCATACTGTGTTCCCTACCGCTGCATGTATTCCAAAAATATTGCGAATCTGTTTTTTGCCGGACGCAATATCAGTGTAACGCATATGGCATTAAGCAGTACCAGAGTGCAGGCGACCTGCGCACTCATCGGTCAGGCCGTCGGCACTGCAGCAGCAATTGCTTCCAAATACAGTCTCTCCCCTCACGGCGTATATCAAAACAAACTTCTTGAACTGCAGCAGATACTCGTGGAGCAGGATTGTTTTCTGCCAAATATGATACGTACGGTCAGTAATTTATGCACCAGAACTCCCATCATAAACGGAAATGATACATTGAAAAATGGCATGGACCGCCCCCATATTCTATATAACAATATAGAATGCGGTGAGTCTGTCAAAAATGGAACTACTCTTGCATACAAATTCGAACAACCTGAATTTGTTCATTCCCTTCATTTGACCTTTGACAGCGATTTAAACAGAGAAACGCTGCCAGGCGATTATCCTGACCGTATATGCTCTATGCGTGGCAATGTGCGTATAGACAGCCCTCAATGCTGTGTACCAAAAACATTGTGTAAAGAATTTGATGTGTGTATTACTACATCAACCGGTACAAAACCTCTCCTGCAGCAGACTTGTAATCTGTGTAGGGCATATAGCATTGACATCAATGAAGCTATCTGTGGCATTTCTTTTACACCAAAATCAAATTGGGGGAACACCGATACGACAACCATATTTTCTTTCGATTTTAAGTAACTTTTATTGTTGTTTTGGGCTGCTGTTCCCCTGCTGATTTGAATTCAATTGAAAAAAATATAGGAGAAATTCTAAGAAAACGCTACGACTATAAAAGAGTAGAAATCATGGAAGCAACGGCATGTGCAGACCATATACCTATATCACAATTTATGGGATTTCTCAAAGGAAAAAGTTTGTTGATAATATTTGATAGGCTTATACTAAAGTATTTTTATTTTCCACCAGTAAAACTGATGGTTTTGCCATGCTAGAAGTGCTAAATAGAAATCCACCCGCTAAGTGCAGTGGTAAGATAAAGGTAGATACACGGTAACCCACCATGTATCTACCTTAAACCAGTAGACTGCTAATAATCCGGTATTATCCTTTTACAGAACCGAGCATTACACCTTTTGTAAAATACTTCTGAATAAATGGATAGACAATAAGCATAGGCAAAACGCTCATCATAACGACCGCCGCTTTCAGCGTCGGACCCGTCAAGTCCACAGCCCGGCTGGTTTCATTCATTACATTGTTGATATCTGTCATATCATTCACAATCAAGATATTACGCAGTACAATCTGCAGTACTTGTTTCGAGGGTGTACGGATATACAGCAATGCATCTAGCCAATTATTCCAATGCGCCACCATAATCCATAGGCCTACAGTCGCCAGTACTGGTTTCGACAGCGGTAGTACAAACCTGAAAAAGATAGTATACCAACCGCCTCCATCCATGGAAACCGATTCCTCAATTTCCTTAGGTATGGACATAAAGAAGTTCCGCAAAATAAAGACATTCCAGGCTGTAATTGCAGTAGGCAAAATTAAGGCCCAAATCGAGTCCAACATATTTAAGGTTTTAATAAGCAAATAGGACGGAATCATACCACCAGAAAAGAGCATGGTGAAAATCAGCATTTTTGTCACAAATCGGCAGCCTGGCATTTCCCGTTTGGATAGTGGATACGCCAGCATCGTGGACACTGTCAGACTAAACACAGTGCCAACCGCTGCCCGGAGGATCGTATTACCATAACCAGTCCAAATCGCATCATATTCAAACGCAACCCGGAATGCCTCCAGGGAAAATTGTTTCGGCCATAGCTTGATGCCGCCATCATACACGGAGTAACCGCTGCTAAAGGAGAGTACCAGCTGTTCCCAAAATGGATACAGTGTGACAAACAGCACAAATAACATGAATATAGTATTAACTATGTCAAACACTATTTCACCTTTCGATTTACGGATAGCGCTACGACGCTTCAGAGTGTGATCAACACCCGCCAGAAGGTCCCGTTTTTTGTTTTTCTGTGTTTCTACCATAGCGCGTAATCCCCTCCTCCCAGCTTTTTCACCGTGGTATTGCTGATGAGCATCAAAATCATACAAATGACGGATTTAAACAGACCAATTGCCGTCGAATAACTATATTGCATATCTTCAATTCCCTTGCGGTACACATAAGTATCAATGATATCCGCCACATCCATAACATTGGTATTATATAAGTTAAACACTTGGTCGAAGCCACCATTTAGGATGTTGGCAGAATTTAATATTAGCATGATACAGATCACCGGAATGATGGATGGTATGGTGATGCTGAAAATCCGTCGGGTCCGGGAAGCCCCGTCCACAGTAGCCGCTTCATAAAGTGTAGGATCAATACCGCTGATTGCCGCCAAATAGAC
>CBCTHD010000364.1:0-3091 GCA_965146615.1 uncultured Clostridia bacterium | reverse complement strand
TCCTTTAAAAATCGTATATAAATAATGGATTCGGCTTCTAACAGATACTGTCTCCCGTTTGACAATCGTTTCCATTGCCGCCAGTTTAATCGGTGTTTTTTTTTGCCGGTTCCGTTCCAGCACACCCGCGAACGCATCTAGCAGTTTGGAAAGCGGCACCGATTCATTTAATTGCGGCTGTGCTTGTGGAAGGGCTTGTGCTTCTTTAAAAAACAAATAATTCGCATGACCCTGGTTATCATCTAAATATTCTACAACGCCTTTGTATTTCGCATATTCCACCAGGCGGTCAATTAGTTCCGTACGCGGATCCTCTTCCTCTTCTTTTTCTTCCTTCGGCAGCAGCATTTTCGATTTAATGTACAGCAGTTGTGCCGCCACGACCAAAAATTCTCCCGTTACCTCCAAGTCCATCTCGTTCATCAAATCAATATAATCCATATATTGCTCTGTAATGGTTGTAATAGGAATATCATAAATATTCACTTTATTCTTTTGAATTAAATGCAACAGCAAGTCGAGGGGACCCTCAAACATCTGCAGCTTAAACGTTACAGCTTCCATACAATCTCATCCTTACAGAAACGGACGCAGCAGCAAATCAGACAGTGCAACGATTCCTCTCAGCATCCATTCATTCAATTTTCCCAGCACGGGAGTCAGTGCGCCAAACAGCACCAAAACCACAAGTACCAAACTAAACACCCATTCATTTCTTCCCATCCAGATACGCGTTTTGGGCGGCAGCAGCGGCTCTATAATTTTAGAACCGTCCAGCGGCGGAATTGGCAGCAGGTTGAATACGGCAAATGCGACATTGAGCATCACAAAGATAATCAAAAAGCGGTCGATAAATCCACCCCACACGGTTGGTGGAATAACATTATACGCTTTAAGGACAGTCCAAAGAATGACGCCCAATAATGCCATCAGCATATTCGATACAGGTCCTGCCAGCGCTGTCAGCACCATTCCTTTATCCCGTTTTTTAAAATTCATGGGATTGACCGGAACTGGTTTTGCCCATCCAAACCCAAACAACAACATACAAATCGCACCCAAAATGTCCATATGCTTAATTGGATTCAGCGTCAATCGCCCCATATTTTTCGCGGTATTGTCGCCCATTTTGTACGCAACAAACCCATGCGCCGTCTCATGCACCGATATAATCAAAAAGATAATGGGCAATCGAAACAACATGTCCAAAAGCTCTTGTCTGCTCCATATATGAACCATCATTTTCACAACTTTCTTATATTAAAATGAAAAATTCTCTCAATATAAATTGTAACGTAATTCTCTGCAATTGTCAAGAATTTGCGCAACATTTCACCGTTTTTCCCAGAACGGCTATCAGGCTTTTTCTTTTCTTTGTCTATCATTCTACATGCTGTTTTTTCGCTATTGACATATTTTTATTTTTGAGTAAAATGAAATAAGAGGATTTCCTATAAGGAGAGTAAACATATGAGAATGCATCCCAAAAAACATTTAGCAGAACGCTTGGAGCGCTGCGGCGATATATATATTACCCAAACCGAAGGGCTTCGCGGTCATTGGCGCAGTAACATTTTTCAAAATGAACAGCCTATACACGTGGAAATCGGCTGCGGCAAGGGGAATTTTATCACACAATTAGCACAGCGTCATCCTGAAATCAATTATATTGCATTTGAAAAATATAAAAACGTATTGGTGACCGCAATGGAAAAGGCAAGGGCGTTGGGACTCACCAATGTCCGTTTTCTATCCGATGACGCTATGGATTTAGAAAAGCTGCTTGCACCAGGAGAATGTGAACAGATTTATTTGAATTTTTCTGATCCGTGGCCGAAAAACCGCCATGCAAAACGCCGCTTGACGCACCCTAATTTTTTGGCGTTATATAAAGCGGTGCTGCCATCAGGCGGACAAATTCATTTTAAGACAGATAATCAAAAACTATTCGAATATTCCCTCAATTCCTTCTGTGATTTTGGACTGCGCTTGCGCAACATAACATTTGATTTACACCATAGTGGTTTTGAAGGAAACATTGAAACGGAATATGAAACGCAGTTCTCACAGCAAGGCTTTCCCATTTACCGCTGTGAAGTCCTGTTTGATTGAGGTGAAAGAGCATGGCAGTTTTTCAAAAACAATTTGATATTTGCTATTCCCATTTGGATGGGATGCGGCGCGTCAAATTGACGGCGCTGCTGGATTTTTTACAAGATGTTGCTACGGCGCATTCTGATTCCCTGGGGCTTACGTTAGAAAATATGAGACGGGACGGCGCTTTTTGGGTGTTAATCTCTTTTGATATTACGCTCCATGCCCTGCCGCAAATAGATGACCGCGTGACAGTGGAGACTTGGTCCTCCGGCGTCAAAACGGTATATGGCTATCGAAATTTCCGTATGCTCAACGCAGATCATTCCGTTTTGCTAGAGGCTTCGTCTGTATGGGTCTACATGGGTTGGGAAACGATGCGGCCGCTCCGCGTTCCACCGGAAAAAGCGGCATTGTTTGCCCCCCTATCGGCTGTCACGCCGCTGCGGAAATTGTCCTTGCCGCAGCCACAGCAAGAAACACCGGCGCTTACTTACCATGTGATGCGCCGCGATATTGACACGAACCAACATGTCAACAATGTAAAATATTTAGAACTCGCCATGGAAGCGCTTCCGGAATCATTTTGGCAACGCACGCCCACCCGTCTGGAATTGCAATTCCTGCACGCTGCCACTTTAGGGGAAACGCTTGAAGTTTTTTCGGAAACTTCTGATGCTTCCGCCCTATGCGGTCTGTATCCTCAAGCCGGTAATGAACCTGCTGCCTTGGTGCGTATTACCTGTGCATAATTTTTAAGGATGTGATTTTATGGTAGAACAAGAACTAAAACGGCGGGGACTTCCTAATCTTTTTGAATTTCAAGATGGTACTCCTGTTAATCGCGAGAATTGGTCTCAGCGTCGTCTGGAACTCCAACGCTTACTGTGTAGCGAGACATATGGATTCCTTCCACCGGCGCCACGTAAGATGAAAGCAACGCTTTTATCTTCAGATAAAGGCTTTTGTGCCGGAAATGCAACGCTGTCTAAAGTTA
>CBCTHD010000363.1:0-3112 GCA_965146615.1 uncultured Clostridia bacterium | reverse complement strand
CATGATAAAACACAATATAAAAAAACTGACACCGCTTGAAAAACGATGTCAGTATGATTTTGAAAATTGAATACTATGCTATAGGTCTTTATTTTGCACGCTCTGTACAATTTGAAACTATTTATGAATCCATCTCTCTTTTTTCTTTAGATTAAGCTCTTGTAGAGAGCTGTAATGTCCTCCACACTTGTTTCCTTTGGATTGCCAGGTCTGCATGCATCGTCATATGCTGATTGTGCAAGGAACGGTATATCCTCTTCCTTTACAATTTCTTTCAGGTTTTCCGGAATGCCTACATCGGTTGCCAATTTCTTAACGGCGCCTATCGCAGCTTTTCGATATTCCTCCTGCGACATGTTTTCCGTTCCTTCAACACCCATAGCTTTAGCGATATATTTATATTTATCTCCAGTTGCTTCCGCATTATATTCCATAACAGTCGGCAAAATAATCGCATTTGCCACGCCATGCGGCGTATCATACAACGCCCCCAGTGGGTGTGCCATAGAATGTACAATCCCCAGTCCTACATTGGAAAATCCCATACCGGCAACATACTGCCCCAGCGCCATGTCCGCTCTCCCCTCAGGTGTGTTATTTACCGCATCTCTGAGGGAGCGAGAAATGATTTCAATTGCTTTTAGATGAAACATGTCAGACAATTCCCAGGCACCCGCTGTAATAAATCCCTCGATGGCATGTGTCAATGCATCCATACCTGTCGCAGCAGTTAAACCTTTTGGCATAGATGACATCATATCGGGATCTACAAATGCAACCACTGGTATATCTTTGGGGTCAACACAGACCATTTTACGATTCTTTTGCGCGTCGGTAATGACGTAATTAATTGTAACCTCTGCGGCAGTTCCCGCAGTAGTCGGAACAGCAAAAATCGGCACGGATTTATTCTTTGTAGGTGCAACACCTTCCAGATCTACAACGTTCTCAAATTCCGGATTTGCTGCTATAATCCCTACCGCCTTTGCTGTATCAATCGAAGAACCGCCGCCTATAGCGATGATATAGTCCGCTTCTGCTTTTTTTAGCGCGGCGACGCCGCTTTGAACATTTTCAATGGTCGGATTTGGCTTAATATCGGAATAAATCTCATAAACCAAACCAGCCTTCTCGAGGACATCAAGCACTTTTTTTGTCACACCGAATTTTATGAGATCCGGATCGGAACATACCAGTGCTTTTTGGAATCCTCTACCCTTTGCCTCGGTAGCAATTTCATCAATTGCGCCTACACCATGATAGGATGTCTCATTTAGTACAAATCTGTTTGCCATAGTGCTTCTCTCCTTTTTTAATATGATAAACCGATTATATAGTTTTGTTCAATCGGTTATTGTCGAAGAAAGAAACAAAGTTCCATTATATAAAAACGCAACAACTTGTTTATAAGATTATTATACCATAGTGCTAAAAATCTGTCAATATTAATTATAATTTCATTTTAAAAAGAATACCAAAAGGAGCTTGTCCGAACAGTTTAAAAGACAAAGGTAGCCATATGGAGATTTTCCATGTAGCTACTTTGCTTTTATGTTACTTATTTTTTTTGCAGCAGACTGTTGAAATAGTCCCGATTATGCAACACAGCAGCGTCATTTGGTTTTATCTGCGCTGCCTTTTCATTGTATTTCCGTGCAGTTTCATAATCCCCTAGCAGGTCATAACATACACAAAGCTGCAAATAAGGGATAAAACCATAGCAATCATCATACGTGAACCCGCCGCTCTTCTCTTGTTTGGGACATCCGGATGCCATCTCATACCAATAAATCGCTTGCTGTAATTTTTGATGTTCTTTAAAATACTGCCCCAAATGGCAGCACGTTTCTGCCCGTGGCTTATCATATTCAAAACTGCGGAGCAGACTCATCAGCATGTTATGTTCCTCGCCAATATGGTAATAGCACCACGCCAAATCAGCGCATGCGTCAATGCAATTCTCCACCCAGCCGCGACCACTGTCCAAAAA
Source organism: uncultured Clostridia bacterium (assembly GCA_965146615.1). Classification (GTDB taxonomy): domain Bacteria; phylum Bacillota; class Clostridia; order RUG12999; family RUG12999; genus JAAWTG01. The sequence continues at coordinate 1,122 of CBCTHD010000363.1, read as the reverse complement.
ATTCTCCAGCTGCGTGATGGCGTCTGTGTATCTTGCATGAGCAAACAGCTCTCGCGCATAATAAAATTGCTGCCGTGCATCCAGTGTTTTTCCGTCTGCCAAAAGTTGCTCATAAATCCGTAAGTTCCTGTTCGGATCTCCCGCATGTTTTTTTCTGTGCTGCACCGCTATTTCTGAATAAACAATATTGCCACGCGGTACAATGACCTCATGAACAGCACCTGTCCAGGTAAATCCCGCTTCCCGTCGCAATAGCCGCTCTCGGTAGTAGGACATAGTAGGATTATCGTGCGCATCAAATGCAACTTCATAGCGCATCATCACCACATCAGTCGTCGGCGTTAGTGTTTTTTTTAGCTGCATAAACAGTTTTCGGTTTTTTTCATCTATCACATCATCTGCATCTAGCCAGCAAATATAGTCCATTGTTGCTTTAGAAAATGCGAAATTACGTGCGGCCGCAAAATCGTCAGTCCATTTATAATGTTCTACAAGGTCAGCGTATTTTCTGGCAATTGACTCTGTTCTATCCGTAGAACCCGTATCGACCACAATGATTTCATCCATCACCTCTGCTGCGCTCTCCAAACAGCGCTCCAATACATCTTCTTCATTCTTCACAATCATGCATAAACTAATGGTATTCAACTGAACCCTCTCCTTGTCACAAGACTCATTCAAATACCATCTTATGCAAGAAAAAGAAAGATTGTTCCATTAGGATAATCGTTTTTCTAAAACAGCGACATATGCTTTAAATGCAGATGGCAGTGCATATTGCTGCTGCAATTCCTCCCAAGAAACCCACAGAAATGCTTCTGCCGGTTTCTTCACTTGCACAATATATCCTTGCATATGCCATTCTATATGCGTAAAGATATGTTTTGCCGTTTGTGTTTTTTCACACATTACCACTTCCATTCCCCACCTATTTGCTTGAGATTTCACCTGTTCTATCGTCAACTGTCCTTCGGCGGACGGTAACTCCCACAGCCCGGCAAGCAGTCCTTTCGCCGGACGTTTTTGAATCGCCACACGGTTTTGACAAAGATACAAGAAAATCGTTTTCTCTTCTACACGTCGCTGCTTTTTGGGAGATTTCACGGGACTCATAAGTTCGTT
>CBCTHD010000362.1:0-3113 GCA_965146615.1 uncultured Clostridia bacterium | reverse complement strand
CCACCACTACCGCGCCGCCCACCTGCTTTTCTCCGATGGGCAGCGTCTGTATTAACAAAACAGTCTTCGTTTCCTGTCCCATTTGATTCTTTTCGCTGCGCAGTAGAATATGGTTGCCCACCGCACCTGACGCAGCGCCCTTGATACGGTTCATATCCTCTACGCTCATACCCCGCTGCCGCAAAAAATACTCATCGCTGGGACGGCTTGCAGATGGCGTGATGCAGTAATCAATGCCCTGTAACAAAATATAAAAATTCTTGATATATCGATTACTTGCCGTATAGATATTTAAATCCCGCGACACGTCACTCATTTCATACCGCATATAACTTGTCACAGGCTGTTGACTACTACAGAGAGAAGTTATTTTTTCGTTTACACTGATTTGAGCATGGATGCGTTCCACTTCGTCCAATATACTATCTGTTTCTCTTTGCATATTCTGCACGATCATTTGGTTGGACTGTGTAATCTCACCTTTTACCACGGTGAACATATACGAATAGATGACCACCCCTGCTATCACCGGCAGTATTAGCATGATGATATAGGACAGCGCCCAGGTAACGTAAATTTTTCTTTTCCTTTTCACATCCATACCCCACTATCTTACTGAACAGTCAACGGTTCGCAAACCGCCTGTTTGCCGGATTCCCCATTCCAAACAAACACGCGCAGCGTACTTCCCTCCACCTCGTTCACTGTGATTGCATCCGTCGTAAAGGTTTCGCTGCTATTAGTCTCCAGAGCAACCGGAACCAACCGGGCAGCCTTGAGGATATCTCCCTGATACCAGGCAAAGACTAGAACTGCCTCCTGCCGGGAACCCGTTGCATTTTGAAGCTGCGCCTGTCCCCGCACTGCATCGCCGCCGGTCAGATCCGCCACAGATGCTATTTCTTCGTCAGCCGCGTTCAGCACTGCCAGATGAACCCTTCCGAAATCGCCCGCCGCGCTCTCAAACACCGCCGCCTTGCCGCTGCCCACCGACACATTGTTGGTTGCCTGCACAGCCTCGGCAAGCTCCACGCGGTAATCCATGTTCATCACCAGCGGGTCCTCCGGCCGCAGGGAAACAGTGTGGGTGTCGCTGTCATAATCCAGGCTGCACGGCACCGGCAGTCCAGCGGCAGAGCGTTTGAGCTGAATGTTCTCCGCCGTCAGTGTCTCCTGCTTCATGGGCATGGAGAACAGCAGCTGCACCTCTACGGTATCCTGCGGCGCTTGACTGCTGCGCAAAATGCCGGAGGAATCTAAAAATTTCACCTTCATCACACCGGGCACCTCTTTTTGGGTGCCGACGGAAAAGTTGTCAATATAAACCGATCCGGGATTGCTGGACGGGTTGCCGAGCGTCACACGGACCGACGGCACATCCGCCGTCTGCTGGTTTTGCAGATTCTCTCCCTGGGCAATCAGCTGACCGTTTACGTAGACGTCAATGGTCTTGGTATCCAAATTAATTTCTTCCCGTACAGTATACCACGTATTGATGTCATAGTCCATTAATTTTTTCACAACAGTGTTTCCGTTCATCAAACACAGCGCTCCGTTGGAGTAGAAATTGAGGTCCGTGTTCCAGCGTCCGCCGCTGTCTTTGATGGTAAAAATCTGCGCAATATGGTCCTTTGCCGTCAGGAGGAAATCCGCCTGCAGGATCACAATGCCACTGTTTGGCACAAGGCCGCCCGGCACGTCGATTCCCACCCAGGGGCAGGAGTTGGTGTTATTCACATCAAGCGTCAGCTTGCAGCTTGTGAGACGACTGTCGTCAATCTGCTCCGCTGCAATGGCGCCTTGGTTCGGCACCCCGCCTACCGGCGACACCGGAGTGCCGGTAAACGCGTTAAAGTCCGTTGCTACCAATTCTTCTGTGAAATAGTCCGGCACGTAGGGTTCGCCCACCGTTTCAAACGAAATTTCCCGTTTGTCGCCGGGCAGTATATTTCCCTGGAAATCGTACACGTCGCCAATCGTCAGGGTATAGGACGCTTCCTCCGCAAAGGTTCCGTCCGGCATGGTCAGCGTCATGCCGTAGGCACTGGCAGCCAGCTCATAGTCCGTGATCTCCGTGGTTTCCCCTTCAAAATACTGGGTCAAGGTCAGCTGGTCCTTGGTGATGGTGGAGGTGTCCATACGCGTACCGAAGTCCACTTGAATGACGCCATCCTTCGCCGGTACGGACACATTGCCATTTTGCGGCGTGGACGCCATGTTATCAAATGACAGGGCAGACCGTTTGGTGATCAAAATGTCGTCAAACTCGGTGGTCATCGTGTCATAGCTGCTGACTGTGTTGTTGTCAAACCGGTGGTCAAACCGGATGGTGCTGACAAAGGTACGGGGCTTGTCGTCCGCTGTATAGGTGTTCTCTACGATCAAATCCCCGTTAATGTACAGCTTGTAGGGAATGTCCAGGCTGCCTACCGTCTGGGTGGAAACGATGGCAATGTCATACCACTTGCCCGTGTCCAGCAGCATGGGTTCGCCGGTTTCCGGGTCCATGACATCCTGCTTGAAGCACACCAACTTTTGTCCGTACATGTTCATGATATCAATGAAAGACGTGCCGGCGCTGGTGACTTCCCGACACAGGACCTGCCGGAAGTCTGCATCCTCGCCGATGCGCATCCGAAACGCTGTCACCATCTCGCCAGTAAAGTCCACGCCGTCCTTTTGAAAATAGACGTCCCTCTGGGTGCTCACGCCTTCCACGCGGTTGTTTGTTAGATTGACGACCTGTGTCGGCACACCATCCATGCCCGTTGTTGGCTCCAGTGTGATGGAACCGCTTTTGATTCCTCGATTCGCATCCACTACGCCTTCGTCAAAGAACCAGTTGTTGCTTTTGACTTCGTCTGTAGACTTATATCTTTCAAAATCTTCTTTCACCTCCGCGATGCCGGCGGCGCCTGCCGTCAGGCAGGGCGCCCCCAGCAGGGCCACCGAAAGAAGCAGTGCGAACCACCGTTTCATACTTGTTTCCTCCTTTTTTTCACGTTTTTATTTTCCCAATACTTTCACTTCCGTTACGCTGAACCAGGTTCCTTCCGATGTACCATTCCCGACGATACGGATATACCGCGCTTTTCTTCCAATCTCGGTATATT
>CBCTHD010000361.1:0-3124 GCA_965146615.1 uncultured Clostridia bacterium | reverse complement strand
GGTTTTTCAAAAAAATTGTAACTATTTTTTAACTTTTACAATTCTTACACATTTGCAATCGGATTCAATAAAGAAAATCTAAGCGGATGCTTCCCCCCCCATTTCGTATAACCCGCCACATTGTCCCTTCACGAATGTTCTGAGGCTCATTAAACATTTTGCCAAATTTCTCTGAAAATCCTGATTCTACTTCATATAAATATACATAATCAAAATTCGCATCCAAAACTTGGCCCCAACTTTCGGGAGTATAACTTGTGCCCCCCTGTTCCGTCTGTGCCGTCATGACATTCGTCTTTTGCTTGGGTAGCATCATAGGTGCAAGTTCATATTCTAATTCCAATTCGGCTTTTCCCTTGTCATCCCCAGTAACAAGATGCAAACGCGGTGCTTTTACGTTAAGTTTCTTCACCTGCTGTGCCGTAGCCTGGGATGCCATACGAAAAAGTTGGGTTCCGGCCGCATTTCCCGGCGCAAAAATCAGCGTGTTCAGCCAAAGTCGATAATCGCACAGACAAAGTAAGGTCCCCACCAATACACATACTCCCACGACTTGTACGCCTTTTTTTGCTTTCTGCGCCAATGCCAACAACAAACGCCCCGTAAAATACAGCAAAAGTGCCGTAGACATAGTGCCCCAGTACCGAGCGTAGGACGCAAGGCCCACCGCCTCCTGTTCGTTCAAAACAAACAGGTATGTTGCCAGTAAAGAAAACAAATAAACAAAGCCGCAGGCCAAGGCGGCTCCGCAAGCAAAATCCGCCCTTTTCCGTTCCTCTTTCGGCAACAGGTATCGGCACCATAAATGCAACAGCAGGCCAATACCCAATATCATGACGGGTGCGTAATGGACCACCCCTCCCTCTGTTCTAGCTCGCAATAGATAAAGAGCAAAATTTTCCAGAACATCATACCGATACTGTGGAGCAGTACCACTGAACAGTTCCGCTATGACCGAAAGATTTATTGTGTTTTCCGCCCAATGTCCTACTGCGCCCATAGCGCGCAGATGGACATCCCAACTGATTTTTACTACAGCAACAGAAATCAAGGGCAACGTTGTCCACAAAGCACCGGCAATCACCGATTTTCGCCCTACCTGTTTCAGTAAGCCGCGCTCGCATATCAATTGATCTAGGAGAACTACCAGCGCCGCTAAAAACGCCAGCCCCATGCCCGAAGTCTTTACCAATGCCAGTACCATACATCCAGCACTTACAACAACACTTCGATATCGACTTGCTCGACTTGTGAAGTGCGCCAGCAACACAAAAGCAAACAACGTCCCCAGCAACCCATCAGCCATAGTATTCACATAGTAATCACCCAAATAGCTGGCAGGTAATATAAACATAAAGCCCGCATACAACCCGCACCAAAACCAATTTTTCCAAGAAAAGCGCGATACAGGATATAGCAACATCCCAACTGTCAAAAAGCCCAACGAAAAAATCGCGATATCTTCCCGAAAGCCTTGCCCTACCGTCTTCATGAACAGGTACTGTAGCAAGGCCAAAGCTGGCGGATAGTCTTTAAATCCATCGTTTGATTCTGGTATCGTGTAAAGTGCGTCCAACTCAAACATATTTTTTACCGCACGTCCCCAATGTGAGAACTCGTCCCATTGGTTGTACAGCCGTCCACGCGCCATCCACCAGACGGCTGCAGTCAACAGCAAAAACAGAAAAAAGCCCGGCGTCATAATCGACGCTGTAAACTCTTTTCCGTGCCTGATTCCTTGAAACAGCAGATAGGCGCAAGCCAATATGCACCCTCTCCAAAGCAATCCCGATAACAGCGATATTGCGACCAGCAGTCCGCAAAAATATGAAAAAATGATTAGACCGCAAAGGAATAACGGCATTACTTCTTCAAATTTTTTCCGCAAAAAAGACGCGCACGCCGCGCAGACTGGAACCGTCGTCAACATCACCAATAAATACGGCACTTTATTCTCCCTCTCTCTCTTAAGAAAAAATCCACCGCTTCTGCACCTGAAAACTAATGAAAAACAAAAGAACATCTACGCATATTTTTACAGTGACCTCGGAATAGGGAAGCAACCGATAGAAAGCAGAAACCAATAATCCACTCATGCACATCTGCACAATACACAAAGCAAAATATTTCAGCATCGTTTTACGTCCCATTTCCTTTTGAAAAACCGCTTTGCTATTAACGATATAATTGAACAATGCGGACGCAATGCGAGCCAAAACCGTAGCTGCAAAAATATAGCCTTCTATCACAAACGGTTTTAACGTCCAAACCAGTGCGCTAAATAGCGCAATATCTACCACCGACGAAGAGAGAGACGCAAATATGAATTTTAGAAATAGTGCGTAAATTCTCACCGAATCTATAAGCGGGCGAAAATGTGAACGCCGGTTTTCTTCAATATAAATCGTTTCGATCGCAATCTCTCGCAGCGGCACTTTCTGCGCCTGTGTTTCCAACAACATATTGGTTTCAAATTCATAACGTTCTCCCGTCACATTCATCAACTTTTTCATAAACTCCAGCGGCACCGCGCGAAGCCCTGTCTGCGTATCGGACACGTTCACTCCGCAAAGCAGGCGCATCACCATACACGTGACCTTATTGCCCCACTTACTTCTAGTTGGAATTTCCTCCCGTTCAAAATCCCGGCAGCCCAAAACTAAACTTTTGGGGTTTTCCTCTAGTGCACACACACAACGAAAAATGTCTTGTGCCGTGTGCTGTCCATCCGCATCTGCGGTAACGCATCCCAGTATGTTCGGCCATGTATTGATACAATAATTAAATGCCGTTTTCAGTGCACGTCCCTTTCCTAAATTGACACAGTGCCGCAGAACCGTGCAGTTCATTTGTTCTGCCTGCTGAAAAAAGCCCCTCGTTTGCATATCGCTTCCATCGTCTACAATCACCACTGGCCCATTCCAAATTTTGCGCACATCTTTTACGGTATTCACCAACTTTTCATCCGGATTGAGTGCCGGAATAATCACAGCCGCCTTTTTTTCCAAGTATAATTCTCCTATCACATATGGTTTCTGTCATCCCGTTTTCTCTTATGACACAGCATGCAATAAAAAAACACGTCTTGCCTGTGGGGAAAACCCCACGGGCAAAACGTGCTTTT
>CBCTHD010000360.1:0-3139 GCA_965146615.1 uncultured Clostridia bacterium | reverse complement strand
GTTCCACAAAATGGAAACAAAGATGAATTTGGTATTGAACTGGAATTGGAGGATGGCGACCTATACCAGACACAAGCATTTGATTTTGACAGCGATTCCAGTGTTGTAAAAGCAGCGGTTATCATGGTGGATACCGAAAAAGATACCTCAAGCGCACTGACTTATCGGTCGAAGGTTGGTATTGTTAGTAAGCTCTCACGCGCTTTAAACGAAGATGGCGGTACCACTTATGTGCTAGAGGGATATTCAGAGGGAGAAAAAATTCGGCTTTATGTTACACAAGACGCAATCAGTGTATTTAGCTCGCTGCGTGTTGGAGATGTATTTCGGTACAATAAGAACATGTTCGGAGAAATTGTAAAGGCGGAACGTCTCGTATGTCTTGCAGAAGTGAGCGAGCCGTTCCATACTGGCAGAGATAGTGTAGATGAACGCTTTTTCGGTACGGTTATGACGCTGCAAAAGAATATTTTGACCAATTATTCTCCCTATCTCTATCATGAAATGAATGTGAGTGAGTCGGCGTCCTATAACAATTTGACGCTGATGCGTATGTTTGCGCATACGGAAAACACGAGAGCCAAAGACAGCGCGTTTTCAGATTACTATATTTATGACCGGGCACAGCAGGAAGTACGGCAAGCAACGGTTGATGATATTGTCAGCTTTGAAGATTACAGCATCAATCCATCTATGGTATACATTCAGCGCAGTAAATCCGATGTACAGTTTATTGTGATTGTGAAGGATTAGGAGGGGAATAACGATGTTGCATTTGAAAAAAATAACGCCAATTTTACTGGTCATGCTGCTGTGTTTGCCACTGGTGACATGTCTGCAGACACTGGCCGCGGACAACATTTTATATCCGGCCGATGGTATTTACACATATGGGAATCCAGCAAACTATGACACGGTCATGCCGAATAAAGCAACGTTTCAACTTGATTCACGGCAAAATACGATTCGTTATACCTATTTGCGGTTTGATTTGTCAGACGTGCCGGTGGAGATGCTGTCTTCTATTCGTTTTCGCATGACGACTTCAAGTGTCGCCGGCAACGAAAATTTTACAGTAGCGCTGTTGCCACAAGAAAAAGAAAATTATGATATTACACAGCTTAGTCATGCGTATAGTGTCAACGAAGGGATAATTGATGCGGGAGAATTGCTGTATGTATCCCCCACAGGGATAACAGCATCGACAACATACCTGTCAGATAATCTTGTAGAGCAAATCAAACAACATTTACGAGAAAATACAGAGGATTCCACGATTGCTTTGCAAATTGGGGCGTCAGCGGGCGTAGGTTACGTAATTTATGGTACGGAAGCGCGGGAGAATGTGCGCCCTGCGCTGGTTATGGAGATGGCAGAAGCCTTTGACCATTTTGAAGAAGCGAATCGTACGCTGTCTGTACAGCTTGGAACCACCATTTCTGCTGATTTGGACTTACCGGAACAGCTTGGAAACGTTCAGCTTACTTGGCGGAGCGACGCGCCGGAGATTCTTTCCGACGACGGCGTAATTTTGTCCAGACCTGGATTTTATGAAGATGATGTACAAGTACAACTGGAGGTAGAAATGAAGGAAGACGGCTATATAGATACATATACGTATCTATTGCGCATTTTAAAAGTTGGTGATACAGTAGTAGAGAAACTGGAAAGCACGTCTGGAGAACTGCGCTTAGCGTTGATACCAGACCGTTCTGTACCAGAGGTCGCCGGCTATTTGCTGGAGATTCCGAATTCCTATTTTACGGTCGGTATGCAATATGTTTTGCATCTGTCGGATGGACAAAGTATCACATTTCAGCCGTCTGGCGAACAAGATGTGACAAAACTGAATGTGACAGATATGGTTGATGGAGAAGCGACGTATTATATTACGGGCGATGTGCACGAGTCGAGCGATACGATTGTACTGAAGGGAATAAGTGCGCAGGAACTTACGTTGGTACGAGCGCTTGAGGAATTGGATTTAGGTGATACCACTGCTGTGACGGAGCATCTTTCGCTGCCGCAGGCGGCAGGCGGCATAGCGATTCAGTGGACCTCCTCCGATCAATCGGTAGTAACGAACAGTGGACGAGTAGAACGACCCTTTGCGAATGAGTCGAATGTAAGCGTGGAACTGACTGCAACAATTGAGCGCGATGGTGTGCGAGCGGAACGCGTTTTCTTTATTCGGGTCTTAAAACGCGCAGGAAGCGGCGCTGATTCCTATGCACCATTGCATGACCCAAACCACCTGTCGGATGAAGCGTTTTTCGGCGTTTGGGATGCAGAGAAAGCTGTTTGGACAACAAGCCCGATTTTGTGTTATGACCGCTATGACGATTTATCTTCGGTGTGTTCTTATGCTAAAGAGGGAATGTATGAACAGGCAAAAAACGCACTGCTGAGTTATTACCGTACGAGGAAAACAAAGACGGAGTATACCGTAAAGGCGAACTATGAATATAGTCTTTCAGCAGAGGCAATGAACGAAAAAATATTTTCATTTCTGCAAATGGATGAACCAATGGGAGTTGTAACAGTGGAACCGGAATGGGACTATTATACAGCAGATTTAGAACCCAAAGCACGAGATACCTATTTTCTTTTGGATGCTGATATGGATGGGTCCACTGTTGAAATCATGAGCAAAGAACACCCGGATATGCACCCACCGGTGCTGGAAATAGAAGTAGATGGCGTAAAACGGACCTATACCGCTGAGGCGGATACTTATCTGAGCGCAGGAGCTCACAGAAACCAAAACTATGGTGATGCGCAGATACTTTATGCACGCGAGGCCGCTGGGAGTGCGGACATTCCATATGGAACTGATACGGCACGCCCTTATTTTCGGTTTGCGGTCGGTGCACTCAGCGGCACTATCACATCAGTTCAACTCAAGTTTTATGCGCGCAGCACTGCGGGAACAAAAAAGCTATTTGTGTTTGACACTTCTAATGAAAATGCGTTTGACGAAAACGCATTGGTTTGGAGCAATCATTATCCGCAAGCATTTAACTTTAAAGAAACAGGATATCTTTGGCATACACGGGAATATTGTGAGGGAACGTGGGGCGTTGAATACGAATGGCTTCATTATTGTAGTAGAATGTATCAGGTGAGTTGGCTGATTCCG
>CBCTHD010000359.1:0-3140 GCA_965146615.1 uncultured Clostridia bacterium | reverse complement strand
CCGGGACAGCCGTTTGGCATATTCCTGACATGCCGCTTTCCAATAGGACTCTTTTAACGTCCCCACGGCAATAATTTGCACATTCATTCCGCTACTCCTTTTGTGAAAAAATTATTTTTTTTATTATACTCTAAATTGCCGGAAAATGCAAGTATGCCAAGTTTTTATCCACAATGCAACAAAAAAATGAAAAAAAAGCGTCAATATTTTAACAATAAACTCTTGTATATTTTGGAAATTTATTGTACAATATAATACAGGAATAAAAAATATTTTTTATTTGGAGGTAATACGAAATGATTAAAGTTGGCATTAACGGCTTTGGCCGTATCGGCAGACTGGTATTCCGTGCAGCAATGGAAAAACCGGAAGTGCAGGTAGTGGGAATTAACGACCCATTCATTGATCTGGACTACATGGTTTACATGCTGAAATATGATACCATTCATGGACAGTTTAAAGGCGACGTTAAAGTAGAAGATGGAAAACTGGTTGTCAATGGCAACGCTGTAGACGTTTTCGACAAAATGAATCCGGAAGAGATTTCGTGGAGCAGCTGTGGTGCGGAATACATAGTAGAATCTACTGGTGTATTCACAACGATGGACAAGGCTAGTGCTCACTTTAAAGGCGGTGCGAAAAAAGTTGTTATTTCCGCTCCTTCCAAAGACGCGCCGATGTTTGTTATGGGCGTTAACAACAACGAATATACAACTGACATGAACATTGTTTCCAACGCTTCCTGCACAACCAACTGTCTGGCACCGCTGGCAAAAGTAGTGCATGACAACTTTGGTATTGTGGAAGGTCTGATGACAACCGTTCACTCCACAACGGCAACACAGAAAACCGTTGACGGTCCATCCAAAAAAGACTGGAGAGGCGGACGTGCTGCTGCTGGCAACATTATCCCGTCTTCTACCGGTGCTGCAAAAGCCGTTGGTAAAGTTATCCCGTCTTTGAACGGCAAATTGACCGGTATGTCTTTCCGTGTTCCGACACTGGACGTATCTGTTGTTGACTTAACCTGCCGTTTGGAAAAAGCAGCTTCCTACGATGAAATTGTAGCGGCTGTCAAGAAAGCGGCTGACGGCGAACTGAAAGGAATCCTGGGCTATACAGAAGACGATGTTGTTTCCAGCGATTTCATTACAGACAGCAGAACTTCTATCTTTGACGTAAAAGCAGGTATTCCGCTGAACGATAATTTCGTGAAACTGGTTTCCTGGTACGACAATGAATGGGGTTATTCCAACAAAGTTGTGGACCTGATCAGCCACATGTACTCTGTTGACAACAAATAAGAATACAACTCCGATTGTGAAAAAAAGTTGACAAAGGCAGCACTTTTGCGGAAGTAATTTCTGCGAAGGTGCTGTTTTTTTGATACATGGAATAAGAGGAAAAGGTATAATCATTACGTGATGATGAAGATTATGCGTATACGGAACGCTTATGCAAACCCTTTTTTGTGAGATTGGTAGAAATCACCTAAACCGTCTTGACAAATGGGCTGGTTATGATAAACTATAAAGAAGTAGAAAAATTTCAGCAATAAAATAAATCCCCTGGAAGGGATTTTAAAATAGCTGGGGAGGTTGGACAAGCAGATGAAAAACACTGAGAAAACAATGGACCAAATTGTGTCGCTGTGCAAAGGGCGTGGATTTATTTTTCCGGGATCGGAAATTTATGGCGGACTTGCAAATACATGGGATTATGGTCCGCTGGGCGTAGAGTTGAAAAACAACGTTAAACGTGCATGGTGGAAAAAATTTGTGCAGGAATCCAAATATAATGTGGGGCTGGACGCGGCAATTTTGATGAACCCGCAGACATGGGTTGCTTCAGGGCATATCGGCGGATTTAGTGACCCACTGATGGACTGTAAGGAATGTAAAACACGCCACCGTGCCGACAATTTGATTGAGGATTTTGCAGCGTCAAATGGGGAAGCTATCACGGTTGCCGGGTGGAGCAATGAGCAGATGCTGGACTACATCAAAGAACATAACGTTCCTTGCCCGCAGTGTGGAAAATGCAACTATACAGACATTCGTAATTTTAACCTGATGTTTAAAACGTTCCAGGGGGTTACGGAAGATTCCAAATCGGAAATTTACCTGCGTCCGGAGACGGCACAGGGAATCTTTGTCAACTTTAAAAATGTGCAGCGTTCTTCGCGAAAAAAAGTGCCGTTTGGTGTTGCGCAAATCGGGAAATCCTTCCGTAATGAAATTACGCCGGGAAATTTTACGTTCCGTACTCGTGAGTTTGAGCAGATGGAACTGGAATTTTTCTGCACACCGGGCACAGATTTGGAATGGTTTTCCTATTGGAAGGATACCTGCAAGAACTGGCTGCTGGGATTGGGTATTCAAGAAGAAAATATCAAATTGCGTGACCATGAGCAGGAAGAACTGTCCCATTATTCCAATGCAACGACAGACATTGAGTTCATGTTCCCGTTTGGCTGGGGTGAGTTGTGGGGCATTGCAGACCGCACAGATTTTGACTTGAAACAGCATGCGGAACATTCCGGTGAAAATATGGAATACAACGACCCATTTACGAATGAAAAATATATTCCGTATGTCATTGAGCCTTCGCTTGGCGCAGACCGTGTTGTTTTGGCATTTTTGGTGGAAGCGTATGACGAGGAAGAAGTGGGCGAAGGAGATGTGCGCACTGTCCTGCATCTGCATCCGGCACTCGCACCGTTTAAAGCGGCAGTGCTTCCGCTGTCCAAAAAATTGGCGGAGCCGGCCGGTGCGGTATATGAACAGCTCGCTAAAACATTTATGTGTGACTATGACGAAACGGGAAGTATCGGAAAACGTTACAGACGCCAAGACGAAATCGGAACACCGATTTGCGTTACTTATGATTTTGATAGTGAAGAAGACCATTGCGTAACAGTCCGTGACCGTGACACCATGCAGCAGGAGCGGATTGCAATTGATAAACTGGTAGACTATATCAACGAAAAAATTCAATTTTGATAAAGGGTGACAAAATATGAAGATTGAAACACAATGTCTCCATGCGGGATATGAACCGAAAAATGCAGAGCCGAGAGTGTTACCGATTGTGCAAAGTACAACCTATGTCTATGACTCCACAGAGGAAGTGGCGGCAAT
>CBCTHD010000358.1:0-3143 GCA_965146615.1 uncultured Clostridia bacterium | reverse complement strand
GGTTTCTCACTTCGTCAATATGAAAATAAGGTATCGCAAAAATTTCGACATTCTCTTTACGGTAAGGCTGAATTTGCTGCGGCAGCTTTCCCGTCACATAAAGCCCACTGCGTGCCAAAAGTGCACTGCAGGACGCGAGCCGCGCCGCACCGTCGTGATTGCCTGCAATCACTACCATATCCGCACCGCATTCCCGACATATCTGCGTCATTGCGCTGCTATATAAAGCAATTGCTTCACTGCTTGCCACTCGGCTGACAAAAACATCTCCCGAAACAATGACAGTATGAATCTGTTCCTCCCGCACCACCCTCACCATTTGGCGAATGCACTCCCGCTGTTCCTCCAGCAGGCTTCGATGATGCAGAGAAAGCCCTAAATGCCAATCTGATGTATGTAAAATCCGCATAATTTTCTCCTTATGTTTTTGCCGCTGTATGCCGCAATCCTAACGGTCCTCTGTTATTCTCATTGCCATACTGGTAAAACATGCGCATCTTCACTGCGTTTTTATAGCCGCCAACGGAGATCCCCTTGCAAAATAAAAAAGTTGCTAGTATCTCCCGGCAAAAAACTTCCGAAAAAGGATGAATATTACTATATCATTATATCACATATTTTTTCATCTGAAAAGGGCATTTTTCAAGAATTGAGCCTGTTTTTGTGAAAATTTTGTGTATTTTCTGTCAAGATACAAGCCGGTGAATACAAATTTATATAGGCGAAATATGAAACGAAAAAGGCAGCTACATGGTGATGCTTCCTGTAGCTGCCTTTTTCAAAACGTCATTGCCCCGTTTGAAAGCAACGTCACTTTGTTTATTATTCTTCAATTTTTGCTCTTCTTTGATTTATTTCTTTAAAAAGCTCCATATCAAATTTTGGCTCTCTTTGATATGTATAAAGCCCATTTATTTCCTGTTCAACATCATAAAGCTGCGTATAGCAGAAGCCCATGATATTGGGATTATCCAGGATGGCATCCGTGAGTCCCTTATACCGCTTCATAAATTCCTCTTCACTCTGCGGTGCGTCGCCGTAACCCCAATTTGCGCCGTCTCTTTTTCCCCATGAAATTCCGCCGTACTCACTGATAAAGACAGGTTCCCCATTATATTTCTGCTTTTTCTCGCTGTCCGCCCTTTCAATCTGGTCATTGATTATGTTTTCTTTTATGTGTGAAAAATTTTCTCTAAATTCTTCTACGTTTCCGCAATAATCATGTACATCAAAAATATCGGTAACCGAGTGATAGTTCCCGCTTGTATCAATACAAATTCTTGTCGGATCAAGTTGCTTCGTAAGTTTGTATACTGTCTCAAGCAACCTGTACTCATTGTCCATTTCCCAATATCCCCAGGTTTCGTTAAACGGACACCAGCCGATGATAGCCGGGTGGTTAAAATCACGTTCAATTGCCTCCAGCCATTCATTGATGAAATGATTGCTGACTACTACGGATTTGTAATCCATCCCCCAGTTCGCGTGTTCACCCCATACCATATAACCTGCCTTATCACAGTGATATAAGAACCTCGCCTCAAAAATTTTTTCATGCAGCCTTGCGCCGTTAAATCCGGCAGCCATGGAAAGCTCAATGTCTTTTTTGAGTTCTTCATCTGTCTTCGCTGTATATATACCATCTGGATAAAAGCCTTGATCAAGAACAAGTCTCTGAAAAACGCTCTTTCCATTCAGCATAAATTTCATTCCGTCAAGCGATATGCTTCTCATGCCGAAATAACTTTTTACGGTATCCTCATTGAAACGCAGTTCCAAATCATAAAGCCTGCCGTTTCCAAGTTCCCATAAATGCAGCTCTGTGAGCTTTATCTGCAAAGCAAAATAGCCATTATTTACAACAGCGCTTGCCCCGCCAGTATTTACACCGTTATATGTTACATCAGCGGTAATTGTTCCCTTACCGGCAACAGTCCCGCTTATGGTCACGGTCTTATTGTCTATATCGGTGTAATATTTTGCATTTTTTATGTATTCTCTTGGAACAAACTCAAGCCATACCGTCTGCCATATTCCAGTCGTCCTTGTATAAAAAGCACCATACGAAGAAAACTTGCGGCTCTGTTTTCCGCTGGGGTGTTTTGTATTCCTTGCGTCATCCTCAGCAATCACAAAAATAACATTTTCTCCTTCATGAATGTATTTTGTAATATCTGCGGAAAAAGAGGAATATCCGCCTATATGATGAAACGCTTTTTCGCCGTTTACATAGATAAAACTTTCATAATCAACAGCGCCGAAATGCAAAAATATATTCTTCCCACATTCTTCTTTGGAAATAGTAATTACCTTTCGGTAGCATACCGCCGGAATAAAGTCTTTATAGCCTATTGCCGAAAGCTCACTTTCGGGGCAAAAAGGTACATTTATCCTTTTGGAAAGCGCCCCACCTTTATACAATTCCCGCTCTCTTGCCGATTTTCCGAAATCAAACGCAAACTCCCATTCCCCATTTAAATTTCTCCATTCGCTTCTCTCCCACTGCGGATTTGGATGCTCAAGTCTTAAATATGACATTTAAAATCCCTCCCTTTGCAAATTGTTCTTTCTTTTTCATCATTATAGTGCTATAATGATAAAAAAGAAATAGAAAATATTGAAATTAAAGTGAGGAATATACGCATGAACAATGAATATCTCGTTGCTACTCCACCAAATGATGAGCCTTGTCCGTTTCATATCAGTCTTGCCGGCATTACTTACGAAAACCCCTCTTATGCCATAGAACGCAGAAATTCGGAATTGTTAGTGGTTGAATATGTCATTTCGGGCAGCGGAACCGTTTGCGTTGACGGGAAAAGTAATCGCGCCAATGCCGGAGATATGTATATCATTCCCTCCTATAGCAGTCATAAATATTTCTCCGACCCTGCCAATCCTTGGAAAAAAATATGGTTTAATGCCGAAGGCACATTATGCAATGAACTTCTTCGCATATATAATCTTGAAAAGAATATCGTTTTTAAACATACCAAAGGCTACGATTATATGAAAAGAATACTTTCCCTTTGCGAAAACAAATCTCTTTCTTCAAAGGAAATCAATACTGCTGCAACTGTTATATTTATGGAAATCGTCCTGTATCTTTATGAACTTTCAAGCACAAATAAAACAGTATCTCC
>CBCTHD010000357.1:0-3145 GCA_965146615.1 uncultured Clostridia bacterium | reverse complement strand
AAAACATAAGAAATGTATTTTCTTGAATTACTGATGATAAAAGCATATCCCTGAAATACTTTTGCAGCTCCGCCATGTATATATAATGCGAATTATCCGAAGGCTCTGATAAATCCATAAGCAGTTTATATTCCCGCTGTGATTTTAGAGAATCAAGAATCGCATAATATGTGCTGATCTCCTTTTGAAGCAATTCCACTCCGTATTCCACAGAAGCTTCCGTATCGGAAATAACGCCGTTTTTTACTGAAGCGTATGACTGTAAATAAATTGGAACGGTCGTTCCCGCCAGTATAATCACAAACAGTATATAGGTCGCTATCCATTGAACGAACAGCCTATGTTTTTTCGGTTTTATATCTCTGATTTTCAAATCACTCACTCCATATCACATATACTGCTGTTTTTTGTATGACTTCTTATATGTTAATCTCTACTATGCCGTTTCTGTGCGCTTCAACAAGCGCAAGCATAAACGCTCCGTATGAATGCGGCTCATTCGTTTTGGGCCATACCTTAGTCATATATGACTTTACGCTTCCTCTTTCCACGCCCTCGCCGGGACAAAGACAGCCCTGACAGCTCATCAGCGTTGAGAAATCCTCAGTAATAAAATCATGTATTAAAGTATATATGCCCTTTTTGAATGGTTCCATATACAGTTCAGGCTCTAGAATTCCGAGCCTTAATCCCACTCCGAAACCATATAAAAACAGCGCTGTACCCGAAGATTCTACCCACGAGTATTCACATGTAAGTTCCTGCCGCCACATTCCGTTTGGCTCACAACAGTCCAACAGTGCCTTTGACAGCTCTTTGAAATATTGTTCCGCTTTCGGTCTATACTCAGAATTTGCAGGAAGAGCTGACACAAGCTCTGTAAGTCCCAGATACATCCAGCCATTGCCTCTGCTCCAGTGGTCTGCCGAAACACGTATTCTGTCCATCATAAACCCACGACTCTGATGCATAAGCCCGCAGGTTTTGTCAACAAAAAATTCATACATATTATAACATTGTTCTACAGCACAATCAACATATCTTTCTTCATCTAAAGCCAAACCAGAATACAGCATATACGGCGTCACAGCGTATACCGTATCAATCCATATTTTATTTTTTTCTTCATCGTCAGGCCAGCAAAAAATCCCCTCGCTGCTCTTAGGCGCTAACATAGTTTTTTCAGCGTATTCACGTATAAGCTCTTTTTCCTCGCTAAAAAAGCCATTATAAAGAAGCCATGCCTTACCCGCTCCGCCAACCTTGTAATTATCAAAATTATATCTCGGATGCTCTATTTTGTCAGGATACATACTGAGCATTTCAATGCATTTTTCCATCATTGCCTTGTTCTTAGCTTCGTATGCTGTCTGCGCCAGCGCAAATAGTGCCAAAAGTCCGTAATAATGATGTACCCGCTGCGTGCTTTCATATCGTTCAAACAACTTCACGCTCAACTCTAATGTTTTCATTTTTACCTACTCCTATTCCGCATATCTCTTAAAACTAGCAAAATCTATGTAGTGTACCTGTACTGTATCAGGCATGTTTATCACAGCCCAGATAACGCTCACAACCTCTTCTGCGCTCATCAACTTTGTTCTGTCAACAGCCCTTGTTCCCCAAAACGCTGTATCCGCACCGGATGGATTTATTGTTGTTACTCTTATTCCCTGCTTTCCGTACTGAAGCAACAGTCCTTCCGAAAGCTTGTTTACCGCCGCCTTAGCCATGCAATATATCGGAGCATTTGCATTGGTTGTGCGTGCAGCCGCACTGCCCAAATTTATAATCAATGCTGTATCTGCCGCCGCGTCAGCAAAATGCTTGCTCATCAGAAATGCACCCTTTACATTTACGTCCATGATTTTCTCGTATACATCAACGGGCGTTTCTTTGTATACGTTCGGAATTGACAGTCCCGCGAGATTAATAAGATAATCTATTTTACCATATGCTGAAGCCGTTTCCTTTATAAAGCTCTCGACTTCTTCCTCATTTGTCACATCCACTGTACGCGCGATAACATTAACTTTGTAAGCACTTTTCAGTTCCTCTGCCTGATTATTAAGCGCCTCAGCATCAACCGAACATATGGCAAGATTGACCCCCTTTTCGGCAAACATACGGCAGAGCAGTGTGCCCATACCTCCGCTCGCTCCCGTTACTATAGCACTCTTTCCTTTTTCAATCATTTTTTCTTCCTCCTTATTTTATCTTAGAAATAACCGCCGTTTTTCACAACCTCAGTCGGCTTTACGCCGCTTTCCACCATTTTCTTGATTTCAACCTCGTTATCCCTTATCATCTCCGCGCGCTCAAGCACCTCCATCGCAATGCCGCGCGGCACAACTATACAGCCGTCAATGTCTCCCAATATGATGTCGCCGGGATAAATCTGCACCTGACCTATCATAACCGGTATCTGATAACCTATAGTCCTAAACCTACCTAACATTCCATTTGATGACCGATACTTGCAAAACACAGGGAATTTCTGCTCCAGCACGCGGTTGGTATCCCTTACGCCGCCGTCCACAACCGCACCAAGACAGCCGCGTTTTTTCGCCGCCATAGTCATAATCTCGCCCCACTGTGCCGACTCATCGTCGCCGCTTGTATCCCATGCAATCACGCTGAACGGTTCAATTGACTCAAGCATTTTCGCTCTCTCAATCATTTCGTCCTGTATATCAAGATTTTTCGAACCCTTTATCGTAAATGCAATACCCGCCGTCTTCATGTTGTCCTTTATAGGACAAATATTACTTGGAAGTGTCTGATATAACAGCTCCATTTCTCTCAGCACATCATTTACCATAGGCGTACTGACCGCCCCATATCGTCTACATAGTTCAGCATCTGAAATCGGTAACGGTTCTGTCCCACGATTTGACCTTCCTGCAATCAACTTTTCTAAATCCAAATTCAATTCCTCCTTATTTAACAATTATATCTCTTCCCCATACCTCTATCTGCGAGAGTGCTGCAAATCCCCTTGTCGAAAATCCGAAATCCCGAACAAGACGGTTGAGTTTTATTTTCTCTGTTACGCGCGGTTCAAATTCAAAACTCTGTCCTTTGCCGCTCTTTATTGGATGAACCATCATGCTTGTTCCGTCCGAAAATCCTATTGTCACGTCCT
>CBCTHD010000356.1:0-3147 GCA_965146615.1 uncultured Clostridia bacterium | reverse complement strand
TACATGACTACCCCGAATATAATGATTCCTATGCACGCGCTTATCAGACCATTGCTGCGCGTATGAAAGAGAATCCAACCATTCGTATCGTATTGGATATACACCGTGATGCCATTGTCAACAGTGATGGAGAAAAATCCAAATTGGTCACGGAAATTGACGGGCAGAAGGTGGCGCAGGTGATGCTGGTGGTGGGCACGGATGAATTGGGACTTAAACATGACAACTGGCGAACCAATCTGAAATTCGCAACTATGGTGCAACAGCAGTTTCTCGCGATCAGTCCAACATTTGCACGGCCTATGAATTTACGTACATCGCGGTTCAATGGTCATGCTGCACCGGGCGCTGTTATTATTGAAGTGGGCAGTAGTGGAAATACGCTGGACGAGACCCTTGGTTCGGCAAAATATATTGCACAGGCAGTTGCGAAAACAATAGAATCATTGCGATAATGCCGTCATTTTTTACATAAAAAGATTGACATATCCCCAAAAATGTGTTACATTATTACCATGGGAGAGAAGTAACTTCTATAGAACAGAAGAAAAGGAGTCATGATAGATACTAGATAAAGTGTGGTGAGGGTTAGGTGCGTACAATACAAGAAGTTTTTCACGAGAACATTTTTGGACTGTTTGTCGAATTTTGTCACGAAGAGGGGTACATCTACTTGCAGGACCTGGACTCATTTGATTTTCGCAGGTTGTCCCAAGTGAAAGGAATCGGCAAGTCCAAACGGGAGAAAATATTATACCGTTGGAATATGGAGAAGCAAGCGCTAAAAACAGGGAAAGCAGCGAGCAATTCTGATTTATTTGACGAAATTCATCCGTCTAATTATAAAGTGCCGTTATCATGCATGAATTATATGGGACGGTTTAAAAAGACGGTGACCACACTACAGCAGCGCGGTATGATAACGGCGGGTGACCTTGCGCAGTGCAAACGGGAAGAAATCCATACCAATGACCCTTCTATTTATGAGAGCGTTTTGGAGTTGCAATCACTTCTTTCTTTGCCTGGAGAACAATTGGTGCAGCGCATGCTGGATTATATCAAAGAAAATTTTCATTATTCGATTCTGGTACAGCGGGCAGCAGGCGTAACGTTGCAACAGCTTGGCAACCAGATGGATATTACACGGGAGCGTGTTCGACAGATTGAACAGCGCTTGATGGAGTACGTAAACAATGTGATTGAGGTCGTTTGTCATATATATCAGGCAAAATACCGTTTTACAGATTACATTTCCTTCCGTTCTTTTCGTATTTATTTCCACGAAAAAGAGGATTTGGACGTGGCGAAATATGTTGTGTCTGTGGCGCGTAAGGACGAATGTCTGGATTTTGCCGATAAATTGCTGGTTAATGGAATGAAAGCGGAAGACGTCATTCGGAAACTGGAAAAGATTACGAAGAAGCATATTGGAGAAGTACAAAATTTCTATGAAAAGGTCATGGACATAGATGAAGCCTTGACGGCACGGGGTATTAGCTTTGTGGATTTGGAAGATTACTTGAACTATCTTCTGATGAACGGTTATAAAAAAAGCGGAGATTATTTATACCGCGGCATTTCCTCCTATGGGAAGCTGTGTGCGGTGGCGGTAAAAAAATATTTTAAAAATGGTATCCGCATCTATGATGATGAACAGATCAACCGGCTGCGGGAGCTGGTCAATTTGGAATTTGAAGGGCTGGAGTTGGCGGGGAATAACCGCTCTGTGATGGCGCGGGTTTCGAATTACTTAGTATTGTGCGACCGTGGGACTTATATTTCAAAAGACCGCATTAAAATCAATCCGGCATTGCTGGAAGAAATTTACCAGTATATTTTGTCGCTGCCGTCGTCTACAGTATTGTTTAGTGAATTGTATTTGACGTTTCGGGAGAAATTGGATGCACAAAGTAACATTCATAATAAGTATTTTTTGCAAGGTGTTCTGAAATATTATTTTCAGAAAGAGTTTAAGTTTGAACGAGATTTAATTATTAAGAAAGGCATGGAAAAACAGGAGATTCGCAGTCAAATTGCGGCTTATATTAAAGCGTGCGGACGCCCTGTGCATAAGAATGAAATAAAAGAAAAATTTATGGGGACGTCGGAAATGGTGATATTGAACACCAGCTACCGCAACAGCGAGATTTTGCATTGGCAGTATAATTATTTTATTCATGCCAGCTTTTTGAAGATAACAGAAGAAGACCGCGCGATGCTGCATGATGCGTTGCAACAACTATTTGATATCTTCTCCGGATATGCGAATGAGTATTTGCTATATGACCGCATCAAGAACCAGCAGGATTTTATCAAAAAGAATAGTATCGAGAACTCCACAAACCTGTTTTATATTGCAGCTTATTTGTTTGATGGAGAGTTTCAGTTCAAACGACCGCATATTGTCCGCAATCGTGAAAAATTCCAAAGTCTGAATACCGATGATATTATTCGTGCATTTTTCTTTGATAAAACAGTGATTCGCTACAGTGACTATCTTGAATTTATCAAAAAAGTACAGCTTTCCATGGGGACGAGTTATGCGGTTTTCAAGCATATTGAGCAGGAATTGGTACGCATTTCCGAAGATGCCTATATGAAGAAGGATAAATTTGCTCTATCAGAGGAGACAGTGAAACAGATTTATCAGGTAATTCGTCGCCATATGGGCAAAGATGGGTATCTGCCAATTATTCAAATTGATTTTTATGAAGAGCTTCCAGATATAGGTCTTGCGTGGAATGCATATCTGATGGAAACGATACTGCATCACTATCCAAACGAAAATTATGTACTGGTGTCACCTCATGTGGAGGACCGGCGGTACATTAAGACGATAGTGGTACCCAAAGAGAAAAACGTACGACGGTTTGATGAATTGGTCGCAGCTATCCTGAAAGAAGTCGGAGACGACGGTATCACCCTGTATCAATTTGAAAACCTGTTGATTGCAAAAGGGATTATCGGGAAATATTTCCCGAAAGAATTGTATCAATCCAAGTTATTTTATCAGGAGGAAGGCAAATTCTATCCTGTGAACAATAGAAAATAACATGTAAATGGGAACAACTGCCTTTTATGCGGTGTTATCCATGCGGCAAGCCGGAAAGAAAGTAGACGCGGTAATGTTCTTCTTTCCGGCTCGTG
>CBCTHD010000355.1:0-3165 GCA_965146615.1 uncultured Clostridia bacterium | reverse complement strand
AAATGTTTGGAAGAAATTGCGAAAAAGGTTGAAATACCCTCCTGATTACGATATAATAAACACTAGAAACGTTTGCTCCGCAAATAGGCAAACATTCACAAAAGACGGAGGTAGTACAATGGCGGTACAGACATTTGAAGCAAATGATATTGAAACGGTGATTACCCTGTTTGGGGAATTTGATAAACACGCAAAAATGATTGAACAAAAATATCATGTACGACTCATGAACCGAGATAACATGATTCGGATAGAAGGAGAAGAAGACGATGTGCTAAAAGCCAAAAAGGTGCTGTTTTCTTTGACGAATATCATTAAAAAGGGAGAATCCTTAACAGATCAAAATATCACATATGCTATGACATTAGTGGATGATGGCATCGATGTATTGCTCAGTGATATTTCAAAAGATACTGTATGTATTACGGCAAAAGGAAAGCCTATCAAACCCAAAACACTGGGACAGAAAAAATATATTAAATCCAGGGAAAATAATACAATTGTGTTTGGAATTGGTCCTGCCGGAACGGGAAAAACATATTTGGCAGTTGCTATGGCGGTTAAGGCGTTCAAAAACAAGGAAGTCAGCCGCATCATTCTAACGCGTCCTGCGGTGGAAGCCGGCGAAAAGCTGGGATTTTTGCCGGGTGATTTGCAGACGAAGGTTGACCCTTATCTACGACCTCTTTATGATGCGCTCTATGATATGTTCGGACTGGAAAGTTACCAGCGCTATGTGGAACGAGGAGAAATTGAAATTGCTCCGTTGGCGTACATGCGCGGCAGAACCTTGGATGATGCATTTATTATTTTAGATGAAGCGCAGAATACAACCGGAGAACAGATGAAAATGTTCCTTACAAGAATTGGATTTGGATCACGGGCGGTTGTTACAGGTGATATTACGCAAATCGACCTGCCTGCTGGCAAGAAATCAGGGTTGAAAGAAGCACAGAAGGTATTGCAAGGCGTAGAAGATATTGAATTTTGTCAATTCAACGAAAAGGACGTGGTACGCCATCCTTTGGTTCAGAGCATTATTAAAGCATATGAAAAATACGACCGAAAACAAAATGTGGAAGCTGCGAAACGGTTTACGGTGAAACGAGGAGGCGGACAGTGATGCATTCTGTGTTCATTGATGATGAAATTATTCCGCTTAGTCCGGAGTTGGTAGATGTGGTACAGAGAGTTTCCACCAAAGTGCTGGAACAGGAAGGCGTCGATATGGATACTGCCGTATATGTAACCATTACGGATAACGAAGATATTCAGGCGATTAATTTAGAACACCGGAACATTGATGCGCCAACGGATGTATTGTCTTTTCCATTACTGTCCTATGAGACACCGGGGATGATTGTAGCGGAAAAGGGAGACTTTGAAGACGGTCGATTGTTGCTGGGAGATATTGTGATTTCAGATGAACGGGCAAGGCAGCAAGCGGAGGAATATGGTCATAGCGTGCAGCGTGAATATGGATTTTTAGTGGCGCATTCCACGTTACATCTGCTTGGCTATGACCATGAAGAAGAAGCGGAACGCGCTGTGATGCGGGAGAAAGAAGAAAAGGCGCTGTCAAGCCTTGGACTCACAAGATAAAGGCGGGAATCGGTATGCAAAAGAAACACTGGACAATAATAGATAGCTTTCGGTGCGCTATTCGAGGGGTTATGGAAGCTGTTTTGGGGGAACGAAACATGCGGATTCACATCAGTGTTGCTGTCTTGGTCCTCTATTTTGCTTATCATTTGCAGTTCTCTGGCACGGAATGGTGCTTTTTGGTATTGGCAATCGGTTGTGTATTTGCAGGAGAAGCCTTCAATACGGCGATTGAACATACTATTGATGCCAAAATAGATGAATATCAGGAGTTTGCGAAAAAAGCCAAAGATGCCGCAGCAGGCGGAGAATTGCTTATGGCGGTCATGGCGGCGGTTATTGGTCTCATTTTGTTTCTGCAGGACGGGCGATTACATACTTTACTGCAGCTTTGCACCAGTAGCTGGCTTCGCGGCGGTACGTTGGAGATTTACATTGTAATTGCACTAAGGTTTATATTTTCAGGAAAAAAACAAAAGAAATGGGGGAAAAAAGATTGAAACAGCATTTCAAATCAGGATTTGTGGCGGTCATTGGACGCCCAAATGTTGGAAAATCAACATTAATGAATCATTTGGTTGGGCAGAAGATTGCTATTATGTCGGACAAGCCACAAACTACCAGAACTAAATTACTAGGTATTCGTACATCTTCAGAGTCGCAAATAATCTTTGTTGACACGCCGGGATTGCATAAACCGCGCACAAGACTGGGAGAATACATGGTAGGTGTAGCGGACAATAGTGCAAAAGATGCGGATTTAATTTTATATGTGAGCGATGCATCGACGCCGCTCACCAGTGCAGAAGAGGAAATTATTCAGAAATTGGGGAAATATGAACTGCCTTGTATTTTGTTGCTGAACAAAGTAGATTTGTGCGAGAAAGAAAGTTTATTGCCTAAAATGGATACGTATCAAAAGCTATACTTTTTTGACAGCATAATCCCAATTTCTGCCAAAAAAGAAAATGGTTTGGAGCTTGTCATTTCAGAAATTGAAAAGTATTTGCCGGAGGGACCGGAGTTTTACCCAGAGGAAATGGTCACCGACATGACGGAGCGGGAAATTACAGCAGAAGTGGTACGGGAAAAAATGCTACGTCTACTAGACAAAGAGGTGCCGCATGGTGTGGCAATTGAGGTTGCTGTCTTTAAAGAAAAAGAAAATGTGAACGAGATTGGCGTTACTATTTACTGTGAAAAAGAAAGTCATAAAGGCATTATTATCGGCAAGCAAGGTGAGATGCTCAAACGGATTGGGCGCAATGCACGGTTGGAATTAGAAGAGATGATGAAGAAAAAGGTCTATTTGGAATTGTGGGTTAAGGTAAAAAATGATTGGCGCAATAACAATCATTTAATTCGTGATTTCGGATTTGATAATAAATAAATCAGGGGACTACATGTAAATGTTCCATAGGTCTATAGGGGAAGAACATATGTGACGAGCGGCTGAAAAAAGTGGCTACTCTTTAAATACTACAAAAAATATGCTTATATCTGATATGCTGTAGGTTTGTCAATGATGTGTTACAAAAAATAATTAAAAAACTTCGCCGTCTT
>CBCTHD010000354.1:0-3173 GCA_965146615.1 uncultured Clostridia bacterium | reverse complement strand
CCGAATAATGATTGCAAATTACATCTTTTTGGATAAAATCTGCTTTGATACGTGCCAAATACAGCGCATTTTCCAAATCATCTTTCATAAGGGACTGATCATTATACGCCTGAAATTCCCGCAGCGTGATGGTCGCATCGCCATATTCGTTGTCCGTACTGATGATGTTCAATTTCACATAACGCGCCGAGCTTGTGGGAAAGGAAAAAGTACGTCCATAACCGCCGATCGTTTTGCCGGAATAAATAGTCCGCCAAGTCTTGCTATCGGACGATAGCAATAGTTCAAACGATGTAATGACCGTCGCGATCTCCTCGATAAAAACTCTGTTGATATTTTTTGAGCTTTGCAAATCAAGTACGATCTCTCCACTCTGCACACCACGCTCTGACCGATATTGCGTCGTCGCATTGTTATCGGTCATTTTTTCTGTCGCTGAAGCATCGGATTCCAAATCGGATTTCAACTCAACACCATCTTTGTCAAAAAATTTGACGGTAGCCTGTACATTTACGGTTTCTGAATTGCCGCTTGCCAACACAGACATACAGGAAAACGCCAGCAGAAAAGCGGTGCATATTGAAATCATTTTTACATACATGTGAATAACTCCTTTCTTAACCAATTACGAGTGGGATGTATTGCTTATTCTTTTACGGAGCCAACCATCACGCCGGAAACAAAATATTTTTGTAAAAACGGATATACACACAAAATAGGGATCGTGGTGACCGTAATGACTGTATATTTTAACGTTTCAGAAATCGCCAGCTTATCAGCCGCGCCGGCGCCCGTCGTCATAGATCCGGTATCCCCGTCCATCAAAATCATGCGCAGTATCAGCTGCACCGGATATTTTTCCTGAGAACGCAGATAGATGCTCGCATTAAACCAACTGTTCCAATGTGCCACAGCGTAGTATAGAACAATAACCGCAATCATGCTCATGGATAGCGGCACGATGATGCGGAACAAAATCAAAAATTCACTTGCGCCATCAATTCTTGCCGATTCCTCCAAGCTCTTCGGGACATTTTTAAACCCATTGATCAGCAAAAGCATATTATAGGTTGAAATTGCATTCGGCAGCATCACTGCCAGCAAAGAATCAATTAGTCCCAAATTCTTAACCACCAAGTAGAGTGGAATCATGCCGCCGCTGAAATACATCGTAAAGATAATAAACAGCATAGCGGGCTTTTTAAACATCAGGTCATCTCTGCTCAGAGCATACGACCCGAGAATTGTCAAAAACATATTGATCGCTGTTCCTGCAATAACAATAATCAGGGTGTTTTTGAACCCACTCAGCATTAGCGGATTCTTGAATACCTCTTTGTAAGAATCCACGTTAAAGCCCAAGGGATGCAGCAGCAATCCTTTGAATCTTATCAATTCATAATAATTTGAAAATGAAGCAAAAATCACGTAAAGAAGAGGGTATATCATAACGATGATTAAAAATATCATAAATACAATATTAAAACACTCGAAGATTCTCTCTCCCCTGGAACGTTTAATCATAATTTGATTTCCCCCTTTACCATATACTTGAGCCGTTTAGTTTCCGGCTGACACCATTTGCTGTTACCACTAATATAAAATTAATGACGGAATTAAATAGTCCAACTGCTGTCGAAAAACTGTAGTCCGCTTCCAAAAGACCTTTTCTGTAAACAAAGGACGATATGACGTCCGATGTCTCGTAGGTCAGTTCGTTATAAAGCAGAATAATTTTTTCATATCCCAGACTCATCAGAGAGCCAATCCGTAAGACGAGCAGCATGACTATCGTCGGCGCAATCGATGGCAGTGTAATGGCAAAGAGCTGACGGAGCTTCCCTGCTCCGTCAATCCTCGCCGCTTCGTAGAGCTCATTGTTTACCGCCGCTAAAGCCGCCAAATAGATAATGGTATCCCACCCCACGTTCTGCCAGACGTCCGAAATGACATAGATAGGAAGAAAATATTCCGGTACGGTAAGCATGGACTCTCCGCTAATAAGCCCGAGATTTGTCAAAAAGATATTAATAAACCCGGTATCAGAGGTAAAACTCTTAATCATTCCCGCTACAACAACCATGGAAATGAAATGAGGTATGTATGATATGGTTTGGGTAATTTTTTTAAACCATATTTGTCTTAGTTCGTTCATCATCAGCGCTAATATAATCGAGGCAGGGAAACTGACCAACATCACACTGATACTAATGACAAGCGTATTACGCAAAACTCGTATAAAATACGGACTTTCAAAAAAATCAATAAAATGCCGGAAGCCTACCCAGCTGCTGCCCACAATTCCCTTGATTGGCGCGTAATCCTGGAAGGCAATGATTGCGCCGTACATCGGGACGTATGCAAATATAATGTAGTAAGCGAGCACGGGAAGGAGCATGATATACACACTCCTATGCACACGCAGATCCCGTTTTGCTCTGCTGAAAAAGCTCATGTCCTTTTCAATGATGCTGCTGTTTATTTCTAGATTATTCACGTTAACTACTCCTATTGTAATATCAATTTAACGGCTGTTGAATCTGTCAAGTGATGATTGCTGTATCTCTATCGCCCTATCAATACCATAATCTTTAATTTGCTGCACAAAGGAATCGAAATTGGAAATGGGTTCCGTTCCGACAATAAATTTCAAATACATTTCCGTTGTATAAGTGTTAATATTGTTCATGATATTGGTATATTCCTTGCTGTCTTCCTCGGACGGCGTTAAAACGGGAAGCTGATACTCATCAACATCATTATCGCCCCAGTTTTTCTGTGCCTCCTGCTGCTGTGGCCATATACATCTCTGCCGGTAGTATCTATAATCCATCACAAACGGTCCTTTGCCCGTAGCGCTGGTATATACTTGCAACATTTCATCAAGCGATTTTCCTTCTTGATTATTTGTCATAAACTCGGTATAGGTTGGGTACCCGTCAACCATTTCATAGGTAACGCCTTCCTCGCCGAAATTGTAGACCATATGCCCTTCTTCTGTGTATCCGTAGTCGAGATATTTGACTGCCAATTCTTTGTGCTCACAGGTTGCACTGATCGCCAGTCCGCTAACAGCGATGGGCAGCTCTTTTGCCGCGTATTTAGCGCGGTCTCCTCTGTTTAATACAGGTGCGGGTACACCAACCAAATCAAATTCTTCCATGCCCAATGAT
>CBCTHD010000353.1:0-3174 GCA_965146615.1 uncultured Clostridia bacterium | reverse complement strand
GTTGCCAATTGCAAACGTTATAATATCGCCGTTATATTCCAAAAATGCGGTCTGCGTTTCTTCATCCCAATTAACGCTACCGCCCATTGCTTCAATAATGGCACGGATGGGGACAAGCGTTCTGTCGTCTTGTACAACCGGTACAGTACCGCGTCCAGGGTCAATTTCTTTTTCACTTCCGTTGACTGTCATAACAGGATTTCCAATCTGCATAGTAAGCGTAAAATCCGCAGTATTGTTTCCTTCAGCGGAGCAGCCGGTCACCATAGACATTGTAAAAATCAATGTCATTAAAATTGATACAATTCTTCTCATAGTAATTTCCACAACCTTTCTGTTCTCAAATAGTTAATAACTACCGTTTATGCGGTCTATCATTTTCACTTATTTCAATTTTCCAACATCCTCGTCGGATACATTTTTTAAATCACTCATTTGAGCTATTTTCGGCGGATCTTGCCACTGTGTTTTGTTAAATCAATTCGCCTTTTGCCGGGCAGCACCGTTGCTTCACTTTGAGGGAACGATCCAACGGTTCTAACAGCGCTGTGCTTCTTCATGCTGAAACCTTTAATCCCATTTGGTATGCTTGCTCAAACGCGGGAGTATTTTTAACTTTACCCGCTTCATAAACACCGGTACCGCAAATAATCCCCTTCTCTTTTGAGCCGTCAAGACAAATGGCAAGCCCACGGAAGCATTCTAGCGTACAGTACATAGCCGATTTATCTTCTTCAGCCGCGGTCATGATGTAATAAAACTCTTTATTTTTGATATCGCGCCATTTTGCAACAGTGCGGTCAATGACCGTTTTCATTTGTGCGTCGATGGAATAGAAATATACCGGACTGGCAAGCACAATTACATCTGCCGAAAGCATTTTATCAAGAATTTGTGCCATATCATCTTTTATTGCACACCCTTTGCCGGTATCCCTACAATAATAGCAGGCAGTGCAATATCCTATTTTTTTATCTCTTATAAAAATTTTTTCAACAGTATTACCGTTTTCCTTTGCACCGCGCATGAATTCGTCGCACAACAAATCCGAATTACCACCCCTTCGGGGACTTCCGGATAAAATTAGAACTTTTTTATTCATTATGAACTACTCCTTTTCTGATATGCTTTTCCCAAAATTCCACCGCATCGCGGACCCAGCCTTCAGCGCTCGTCCCCAAGCCGATGCCGAAGCCATGTCCTAAACGCGGGTATTCATGAAATTCCGCATCAATTCCGAGTGCCTTTAAAGCATTTACTCGCCGTTCCATTGTACGCGGTTTTGCAATTCCGTAATTTTCTCCTCCCACAACAAAGGTCGGCGGGTCATTTTCCGTGTAGTCGGAACGACCAGTATATGCCATAACAACCGTTGCCGGTCTGGAATCGACACTACCTCCCCAATATGCCGTACCGTAGGAACCCATGTCCGCCGCCATTCTTGCGCCTGCGCTGCCGCCCCATACGCTGTAATCCGCAGAGCTTACGCCAAGTTCATCAGCATTTTTTATAATAAATGATATTGCCGCTGCCAAATCCTCACTTGCATATTGCTCGCCACCCACACGATATTTTATTGCAAAGGCGTTATATCCGTACTTGTTTACCTCAACACAATGCGGCATACTTTCATGTAATGAACCGACATATGCGAACGCGCCGCCCGCGCACTGTACTGCAAATGGCTTGCCGGCTTCACCGCGATAGAAAAACAGTCCCGTATTGTCTTTTGTCGGATCAGCCGCTTTTTCCTCCTCTGTATAGAAATCGTAAAATATCTGCTTTCCGTCATTTACATCATCAATCAGACGGTTTATTGCCGCAACGGAATTTTCGGGATTTACACGACTGTGATAAACCATAAGCGACGACATATCCTCAAGCGCCATATTTTCGTTATAGGATCGATCATCATATGGAAGCATCTGTTCTGCAAATCCCGCAAACGCCGGATGATTTAATAAATCTCCTATGGTTGAAGTTGTTGAAAGATGCTCATAATGCGCCTTTTGATTGGTTTTATCCCATTTAGATATAGCACTCTTAGCCCAAGGTTCCATTCCATCCACCGAATTCCAAAAAAAGATTCGACTCATACCTTTTTCAAATCCAGCCGTAACATTTACCGTCCACTGCTGCCGTGGGTTTTTATATTCCTCCAAAGATACACTGGCAAGAACTCCAGATGCATCATATACAGCGCATATCAGCGTACCCGTCAGCGGTCTGTTTGACGATACGGTGTAGCTTAAAGTATTGTCCGTCAAACTCTCGTTTTCAATTGACAGTTCAGGTTCCACCGCGCACGCTGTATATAGCGCGGCGGTAAGAATGCCCAATGTTAGTGTCAAAGCACACAGCATTTTAATATTCATACCGCCGGTCTCCTTATCTTATAAAATTTGTAAACCCCGGTTCTTCACGCTTTGGGAATTCCACGCCATTGTTCAACCCCACTTCTTTGCATTTCAGCATAAAAGCCATGTTGCGCCCGAGAACACGCATAGTATATAATCCTTCCTTATCCTCAAAAACCTGCTTAGGCGACGCACCGTGTACCATATTCCAATAGCGTGAGGAAACGATAGGCATTTCCTGAATGGTGAAATACTTATTAATTTGATCGAAGGTTGCCGTTGTTCCTGCGCGGCGTGCTGAAATAACAGCCGCTGCAGGCTTCATATAAAAGTTTTTGTTTCCGCAGCCGCACAGTTCACAATAGAATAATCTGTCCATAAAGGCTACTAGTGATGCGCTCATTGCGCCATAGTGTACCGGACAACCAAATATGAAACCATCGCAGTCCTTTGCAAGCTCGTGAAAGTCGTTTACACAGTCATGGAACACACATTTCCCGGTCTTGCTGCATGAGCGGCAGGCAATACAGCCCGCAAGGGGTTTGGTGCCTATCCAAAAGATTTCGGTTTCTACGCCTTCTTCATTCAGTGTTTTTGCCACTTCGCATAAAGCGGTGTATGTACAGCCGTTTTTATGGGGACTGCCATTTACCAAAGCAACCTTCATACATTTACACTCCCATCTATTATTTCACATTATCCTGAATCCAGCTTTCAATATGCGCAGCAATTTCCTCATTGTTTTTCTCTTGGAACATAAAGTGTGAGTTTCCTGTTATTCCAATGTCTGGAAGGTTAATAACCGTACAGTTTCCGC
>CBCTHD010000352.1:0-3181 GCA_965146615.1 uncultured Clostridia bacterium | reverse complement strand
TCTGCGCCAATGGGTGGCGTAATGCCTTACCCGATTGAAGTTGAGGTGGGCGGCGCTACGGTATTTGTGCTTGACATCGAACAATTTGAAAAACTGTAAGGAATGTTGACGATGCAGCAATCCAATCAAGTATCCCATCTGGAATCCTATCTTCGAAATATTACTGCACATGGACGCGTGTCTCACGCCTATCTGCTGGAAACGCCCAGCCCTGACGTAGGACTTGCCATCGCACAAAAATTTTCACAGCTTCTTTTGTGTGAAGAGGGTACAGGTTGCGGAGTCTGCAAAAATTGCAAAATGGCGCTCAATTTTTCCCATCCTGATATGCAGACCGTCTGCTTGCCGGAAGACAAAAAACAGATTTCTGTTGCGCAAGTCAGGGATGTAATTTCAGAAAGCTATGTCAAACCTTATATGGGAAAACGGAAAATTGTGTTGTTTCAAGATGGTGCAGCGATGACTGTGCAAGCACAGAACGCATTGCTCAAAGTCTTGGAAGAACCTCCCGGCGATGTGGTATTTTTGATTCTCTGCAGCAATCACATGAATCTGCTGGAAACGGTTCGTTCCCGTACTACGTTGCTCCAATTGCAGCAAATACAGCCTTCCAGCGCCGATATTGCTCTGGAAGAAAGTGTGCGGGACCAGTTATTTGCCCAGGCACAAAAGATTGCTGGTGGGGATTTACTTGATTTATACACTGTAGCAGATTATTTTGGTGTGCGTGATAAGAAAAACAGGAAAGAAAAAAAGGCGCTTTCACTTTCGCTGCAATATTTGCTTTCCGTTTTTCGTGAACTGATGTTGCTAAAATTAGGCTGCGGCGATTTGGTTCACGAGCCGTCTACTCTGCTGATGAATATTGCAGAACAAACGCCGTTGGAACGGCTAATCCGTGTGATGGAACAGCTCACTCTGGCGTCACGTCGGCTGGAGCGCAACGTTCAATACGACCTGCTTATCATGTCAATGTTATATAGCTGTATAGACAGTAAATAAAAGCACTTCGGAGGTTATTATGATAGAAATAGTCGGCGTCCGGTTCAAGCCGGTCGGCAAAATTTATTATTTCGCGCCCGGACAATTTCAGTTGAACGTCGGCGACGGTGTGATCGTGGAAACAGCGCGCGGGATTGAATTTGGGAAAGTCGTGATTGCAAACCGTAAAATTGATGAAGCGACATTTCATTCTGAACTTAAACCAGTGATTCGTCTGACAACGGAAAACGACTATAAAACACTGGAAAACAACAAAAAGAAACAAGCAGAAGCGTTTCGGATTTGTAGCGAAAAAATAAAAAAACATCATCTGGATATGTATTTAGTAGATGTGGAATATACATTTGATTGCGGAAAAGTTTTATTTTATTTTACAGCAGATGGTCGAATTGATTTCCGCGAGTTGGTCAAAGACCTGGCTGCTACATTCCGTACGCGGATTGAACTGCGCCAAATCGGTGTGCGCGATGAAGCAAAAGAATTGGGCAGCATTGGTATCTGTGGGCGTCCTTTGTGCTGCAACAGCTTTTTGGGTGAATTTGAACCAGTTTCCATCAAAATGGCAAAGGAGCAGGGATTGTCACTCAATCCAACAAAGATTTCCGGTGCTTGCGGCAGACTGATGTGCTGTCTGAAATATGAATACGAGACTTATGAAGCATTTGGAAAAGGATTGGCGCGAGAAGGAGCCTATGTAAAAACGCCGGATGGTAACGGAACCGTTATCTCTTCCAACATCTTGCAGCAGAAAGTAACGGTGAAGATAGACAGGCAGGATATCCCGAGGGAATATGATAAAAAGGACGTCACTGTAATCAAACAGGCTGCTTCGCGTGATGACTCCAATAATGCTGATTTAAAGAAACTGGAAGGTAATTAACGCAAATACAATTTTTTATATATTGTATTATACCACGATAAGGAGGTGTAGTGTCAATGGCATACTTAATTTCTGATGATTGCATTAGCTGTGGTGCATGTGAGGCAGAGTGTCCTGTATCTTGTATCTCCGCTGGGGATTCTAAATACGTTATCGATGCTGGTACTTGCATCGACTGCGGTACATGTGCAAGTGTCTGTCCTGTAGGCGCACCACAACCCGAATGATAAGACGTTTGACCACAAAATCAATACAAAGATAGGTGGAACAATATTGTTTCACCTATCTTTGTATCTATAAAAAGGAAGCTAAAACTTATGACAGTGTTAGAACATGAACGGATAGATGATTTGCAAATTGACGGGCTACGCTTAATCCAAAATCCCGATGGATTTTGCTACGGCACCGACGCTGTATTGTTGAGTAATTTTGTCAGCCCGTCCACCAAAGGGACGATCGTTGACTTTTGCAGCGGCAGCGGTGTGATCCCCCTGTTGCTTTCTGCCAAAACAAGGGCACAGCACATCATTGGCATCGAATTGCAGCCGGATTATGCTTCTATGGCACAACGTTCCGTCTGTCTCAACGGAATGGAAGACCGTATCTCCATCCTTTGCGGTGATGTCAAACAGGCGCATACCATGATAACCAGAGCCTGTGAAGCCGTGACCTGCAATCCACCTTATATACCGGTTGGCAGCGGATATCAAGGGCCACATGACGGCAAAGCCATCGCACGCCATGAACTTTGCTGCACCTTGGACGATGTCGTCCATAGTGCAGCACGTATTTTAAAATACGGCGGCAGCTTTTATATGGTCCATCACAGCGAACGTCTCAGCGATATTATGCGTTCAATGGAGACGCACGGCATTGCGCCCAAAATGCTGCAATTCGTTCACAGCCGTCGGCAACACACCTGTAAATTACTATTGATCAAAGGAGTGCGCGGCGCCAATTCCGGCGTTAAGATTCTGCCTCCGATATTCAAAGGGTGACTTATATGACACAACAATTTGGAACACTTTACTTATGCCCTACGCCCATTGGTAATCTGGGCGACATTACCACGCGTACGCTGGAAACATTAAAAGCCGTAGATCTCATTGCCGCGGAGGATACGCGGCGCAGTTTACAGCTGCTCAACCATTTCGACATCAAAAAGCCGATCATCAGTTATTTTGAACATAACAAACACCAACGCGGTCCGGAGCTTCTCGCCCGCTTACAAAAAGGCGAATCGATCGCATTGGTGACCGATGCGGGTATGCCTGCAATATCTGACCCCGGCGAAGACTT
>CBCTHD010000351.1:0-3188 GCA_965146615.1 uncultured Clostridia bacterium | reverse complement strand
TACAACACGACATAGAAATAAATTTTAGCGACCTTCAGGAATGGAATGTACTGGCGGTAAAAGAAGATAAAGGAAAAACAAGGGCAGAAATTACAGTAATAAGCAGCAAAATCAGTGGGATCGTCACTTCTGTCGGAGATGATACCATCACAGTGGATGAGCAGGAAGTAGAACTGGCGGAAAGTTTGAAAACATTCTTGGAAACAAATACTGACCCCAAATACCAGATATCGTTGAACGACAGTGGCAGTTTCTATTTTGATGCAGACGGTAAAATTGCGGCGGCTAATGTAGGCGGCAAGACCGGTGCTAACGGCAACTATGCATATTTGGTCAAATACGGCATGTCAAGTGGTTTATCCACCACTTGTGAAATGAAAGTACTGGTGGAGTCAAGCAAGATACTGACATTGAAGTCAGCGGCAAAACTTACTATAGACGGTATTAGCGGTCAAAATGGCACGGATTTGTACAAAAGATTTTCGGAACTGGAAAATGTGCGTCCGGCAGGAATCTATGCCGGCACAGATGCAAATATTGCAGCGGCATATACAAAACAGAATTATGTGATTGTCTATAAAACCAACGATGCGGGCGAAGTGACGGAAGTGGATACCGTGGTCAACAATGATGAAGAAAATGGCAGAGGGTTGGAAGTAACTTATCCTGCTGCAAATAAACGCTACAAAATAGTTGGCAAATTCTCAGGAAGAACTGCTGTTAATAACTTTATGTGGGATAACAATACGCTTATGTTCAACATTCCTGCGGATAGGGAAAATGAGAAACTATATACGGCCTCCAATGAGTTCGTGCATGACCTCTTTTTTGATGTCGCAGCCTATGACTGCGTAGACGGTATCGTATCGGTTGTATGCAATTTTCAGCAGAGCAGTTTGACCGGCGATGGAGATGAGATATCAACCAACGTGGATAGTACAAATACCATTGGTATTATACAAAAGATAACGCAGAGTGTCACAGAAGATAATGAAATTGTACCAAAAATTTATATGGTCTATGAGGGCAAGACTGTAAACTATAACGTCGTTCCGGACACTACACTCCCCGATTTACAGTATGGAGATATTGTGGTGTTTCACACCGACTCGTTAGGCAGAATCGACGCCTTGAAGATATTGTTCCAGCCGCGAGAGGATAGCGAACCATTCCTGGATGGGGCGGCAAGTAGCAGCGAACTTGTCTATGGCATGGTTTATCAAAAATTTCCAAAGGTGGGCACCATTTTGACGGACCTGTCTGTAGCAGAGAATCCTAAGACAAGCGATTTGGAGCCGTATTATATTCCCGGATTTCCCAGAATTTACCTGGTAGACATGGTGGAAGAGGAAACGCGTCTCGCAACGGCAGATGACATTATCTCCTATGAAATGGATCCGGAGAACGCTTCCATGATGTTTTTGAAGCTGTATTACGATATTAGTAGAGAAGCGGTCATTTATAAGTGGAAATAAAAGGGGGAGAAAAATATGCGTAGAATAACAGCAATTGTTTTGAGTATGGTTCTACTGATGAGTATGAATTTTACGACAATGGCAGATGGTACAGATGACCTCGAACTTCCGGATTACAGCAATTTATCCGACGAGTGGGTACTGTATGACGAGGCAGTATTTGACCATCTGGAAGATGACAGATGGTCAATTAGCAGTAGTGTAACTGGCGACAACTGGACGGCGGAAATTCAAGATGGCGCCTTGACGTTTGTCTCTGTAACCGGCGCTAAAATAGAAAATCCATTCGTTTACAATCTCTCAAAAATTGCCAAGGATGGAGTATATTATATTGAGTATGTGTTTGAGAGTGACTTTGACAGCGGATCGGTAGGGAGTGCACAGGATATTATCTATCTGAGAGATGAAAATGGCAAAGATGTCACCGGAATGAGAGCGTCGACAAGTTCACAGGGCGGCATTAGATGGATGCTGCGTACTTCTGCGACATCAACTTCTGCAGGCAGCGATATATCAGCCTCACAGAGACCGTCCTATACGCAAGGGGAAAAAACGGCAGCGGGTGTGCTTTACGACACGTCGACAGAATCCATTAATCTGTACATGAACAGAGTGGAACACCCCTATCAGTACTACACGAGAACTAAAGGTGTAAATGGTATTGCGTCACTGGAAACACAGTTTCAGGGGACACCCAAGGCCGGACAGTATGCTAAATTTTATAGCATCCGGGTATGGAAAAAGGCAGTGGACGGTGTGACACTGGATTACACTTCCGCGTTGCCGGGCGGCGTGTTAAGCGCAAAATATGATCTTAAGAAATATGACATAGAAAACGGCGCTAGCTATCAGTGGCTGCGCGCTGATAAAATGACCGGTGAATATACAGCAATTGAGGGAGCAACGGACGCAACCTACACCCTGACCGAAGAAGACAGAGGTACCTATATTAAGCTGACAATAACACCGGAAGATAGCACAGCGGTTACAACACCCAACCATGTGTCGGTGGGTAACGTAGCGCTTGGGAAAAGCGTCACAATTGATAGCAATGTGAATGCCTCCTATCCGGCGGGAAACATTACAGACGGCAACGAAAGTACATGGTCGCAAGCATACGGCGGTATATCAGAGGCGGTCTATGTCATTGATTTAGGCGCGGAATATGATATATCCGAGGCACAACTGTATTTTCATCACGAAAATTCCAGGATAAAAATCAATGGCATGGACATTGACTATACGACGTCCGAGACGGGAGACAGTGATTGGAAAACTGCGACGACGATCAGCTTGGCAGATCAGGCTGTGGTAGCTTCATTTGACGTGGCGCAGCAGTTCGACACTGTGACGGCACGCAGAGTGCGTTTGAATATAAACAATATGTATGCTGCGTTTACCGGCACCTATTTTTTGGATGAATTGGAAATTTACGGTGTAGAAGGTTCCGGCGGCGAAGAGACAGAGCCGCCGACCATTACATTGCTCGGCGATGCGGAAATGCAGATTGCCCAGGGAGATACTTTTATCGATCCCGGCGCGACAGCTATGGACGCGAACGGCAATGATTTGACCGCAAGTATTGTCATAACCGGAACCGTAAACACTACGGTAGCAGGTACATACACGCTGAATTATGATGTGTCAAATGCAAGCGGCGTAGCAGCAGACACCGTGACACGAACAGTAACGGTAGTGTCCAAAGATGTAACG
>CBCTHD010000350.1:0-3201 GCA_965146615.1 uncultured Clostridia bacterium | reverse complement strand
AGATATAACCACATTGGAAAAAATAGGCGTAATTTATGTGGAAGTGTACGGGGATTTTTTTGATAGCTTATCTTCAGCGGAAGCAGAAAATAGTATCCTTTATGTTGTTGATGAAAATAAGCGTCCATTATTGCCGCTCATGGAGAACGATACGGGGCAGGACAGCGGACTTATTTCACGCTTCAATGAATCCTTTCCTTATCAGCAGCACCAGGCAGGACAAGTGTACCGAGTAGAGGGAAATTGGTATCTCACCATGGTATCTGGCAGCAATCATCATGGCTGGCAGGTTATCGAGGGAATTCCTATAATTCGGCTAATTGGGAAGCTGCTCATTGCCTGCGCGGCGGGAGCGGTGGTGCTGCTGGCGTGTTTTGCGCTCTTTTCCGTAATGTTTGTGATTCTTAATAGAAGAATTTCTCAACCGCTACAGCATTTGATAGGGTTGGTCAATGAAATTAAAGCGGATCCGGAAGCTAAGGTGGATTTGGGAAAATATCCATGCTATGAGGTCATTCAGCTCAACTCTGACATCGTCACACTATTTCAGGAAAATGAAAAAATTAACCAAGAACTGAAGGAAAATACTTTTTCCAAATCTAAAATGGAACTGGAAAAACTGCAGGCGGAAATCAATCCACATTTTATTTATAATACGCTTACTACCATTAAGTATATGGCAATGCAAAACCACCAAACGGAAATCAGCAATATGATTACTGCATTGGTTAAGATTTTACGCAGCACGGTAAACCGGGATGGACAATTTGTAACGGTTAGCGAAGAATTTAGCAACCTACGGCAATATATTTATATCCAGCAGGTACTCAATCAAAACAGAATCAAATTTATTATTGAGCAAGCACCGGAACTGGATCAGTGCTATATGCCCAATTTCCTTTTGCAGCCATTGGTGGAAAATGCAATTTTGCACGGGCTCAATCCCAAAGGCTGCGAAGGGACGGTTCAAGTGACAGCGAAACAGCAAGACGGCAGCATGGTGATAGAGGTAGTGGATGACGGTGTGGGAATGAATAGAGAAGCGCTGCAAGACTTACAGTTGTTACATACCAACAGTAGTGGGCTTACGAATATTGCCTTGCCGGGCGTGATGAAAAGGATTGAAGTATTGTATCAAGGAAAAGGAACTTTTGAGATTGGAGCAGGAGCTACAGGCGGAACAAAAATCACGATTGTGTTGCCTATACATTTTGATTAGTATGGAGGTGTGTACTGCATGATTCAGGTTGTGTTAGTGGATGACGAACCGTTTATGATAGAACTACTCAAAACCACCGTTGCGTGGGAAAAATATGGCATGAAGGTGGTCGGCGCTTTTTACAATGGGCAGCAGGCGCTTGCGTTTATCCAGAGCCATGAGGTGGATGTAGTGATTTCCGATATTAAAATGCCTGTTATGGACGGGAAAGAGCTGCTGCGGGAATTAAAAAAGGTGAAGCCGTCTATTGAATTCGTGGTACTCAGTGCGTACAATGAATTTCAGCTGGTACGGGAATTTTTTCAGATGGGCATTTTTGATTATATCACGAAAATTGATCTGGATTCTCCGCAAACGGCGCAGGTATTGTCGCGGCTGCGGCTGAGCGTGATGAAGAAGTCTGTTGGCAGCAACAAGGATGCAGTGGTGGAATTTCTCCGCGCATCCGCGATCCAGCGGTATCCCAAGGCCGATAAAATGCAGTTTGTCCTATTCAACTTCAGCCTATCAGACAAAACTAACTTGCAAAAGTTTCGCAAATTTACAAATTTTATACAAAATCAATATGAAGAAATTAGCTATGAAATGAACCATGGCGATACTTTTCTGCTGTTGCGTCAAGGACCCGCCTTTGCAAAGACGCTAGAAGGTATTAATGCTCAACTTTGCAAAGTACCTTTCAAAATTCTGGCAGGATACAGCAGGGTCAACTCTTTGGAAAAGTTGGACGATATGTTGGAAGAAGCGCGCAAAGCCGCAAATTTTTCCTTTTATTGCAAAGAGGAACGGGCAATAAATGCCCTTGATGTGCCGTACAGTTTGGCAGCGAAAGCAGCTGAATTGGAAATGGTGAATCTGAACCGTTGTAAGGCGTTTTTTAAGGAAAATCTTTCTAATACCAATCTATCCAGAATTATTGAACGCATGACGGCATTTTTTGAAATCCACCGCACATGGAATTTGCCCTACACGGAACTGAAAGGCAAGGTAGCGGATTTGTTTATATACCTCAATCACCTGCTACGAAATGCCGA
Organism: uncultured Clostridia bacterium; assembly: GCA_965146615.1. Classification (GTDB taxonomy): domain Bacteria; phylum Bacillota; class Clostridia; order RUG12999; family RUG12999; genus JAAWTG01. The sequence goes on along the minus strand of CBCTHD010000350.1, from coordinate 948 downwards.
GATAATTGACCGTTCGCTGGAGGAAAATACGCAATATATTGTCTCCATCATTGATGAAACGAATTCGTTTGAACAACTACGTTCCCTTATTTTAGAATACTTAGAAATTCTACATACGAATCTTCAGCAAGAGGGCTCGGATAAAATCATTGAGCGGATCCGTATTTTTGTTGACCAAAATTTTGACCAAGATTTAAGTGTAAATAGAATATCCAAGGAATTCGGGATCAGCGAAAATTATCTCAGCCGGCTGTTTACCAGGGAAAATCATGTTACTTTCAAGCAATATGTCAAGTCGCTGCGCATTGCCAAAGCAAAGGACTATTTGAGCAATACAACGCTACGCATTGGAGAAATTTGCGAAAAATTGGGATTTCACAGTATGGAGCATTTCTCTAGGTTGTTCAAGTCGGAGACAGGACTCTCACCCTCGGAATACCGCGCCGCAGGGGGGCAGAAGAAGGAAATGGAGCAAACAGAAAAATAGGCAAGGAAGAACGGATGAGGTAAACAAAAAACATTAAAAACGGACAGAAAAAAGCGCTGTTTCCGTGCAGAATTGCATAGGGGAACAGTGCTTTTTTGTGCTAAGAAGAGAACGGGACATCCTAAGAGTCGATAGCCGGACAGAATAAAAAATGTTTTTTTTCAATAAAATATCAAATTTGGAACAAAAAATATCATGTCAAATTGTACAAAAGCATGGTAAAATAATTATTAATAAACGAAGTCGGCGAAGACAAGGAGTATCACCAAGACGAGGCAAAGCCATGATGCGCTTCGCCGATTTCCACTATAAAGGAGTGACGGGGGATATGTTTAGTAAACCAAACAGGATTTTTTCCATGCTGCTATGCCTAGCAGTGCTGTGTACATCCTTTGCGTTTCCGGTTGCGGTAACGGCAGAAGATCAGCTAGAAAACCTGGCACTTGGTAAAACTGTGAAGT
>CBCTHD010000349.1:0-3204 GCA_965146615.1 uncultured Clostridia bacterium | reverse complement strand
CCAATCAAACCGCCATATGTAGCATATATGCAGGGCAGCTTGACCTATGAATGCGGGAAAACAGGCGTACTGGTCGCGATTCAGAACTTGTTGGACCAAAATCTTTTGTAAAACAATAGAAAAAACCGGGTCAGCGAAAGAAAATCTGCTCGTTAAGCTGTCTTTGCTTAACGCTTTTGCACTGCTGTATCTGGCAGCATACAGACGGCTTTTGATAAAGGCGCTGGACGAGTATATAAAAGATTTGTAGAGGTGCCATCTCAATCATGTGGACAGGAGGCGGTTATGAAATATCCTAAAATGATTTTGTTTGATTATGGGCAAACATTGGTAAACCAGCAGAAATTTGATGGCGTGAGAGGGACGGAAGCAATCCTTCCGTATGCAACAAAAAACAAATATAATCTGTCCGCCCAACAGATTCAAACAGAAGCAAATGCAATCAATCAGGAATTTGGAAGAGTCGATCCCGCAAAACGGCATATGTTTCAAATTGAGGTTCCCAATAGCATGTTTACGCCATATCTATATGAATCCCTGGGAATTGAAATATCCCTCAGCACGGAGGAAATCGATAAGATATTTTGGGATGCGGCAAGTCCGGGGGAGCCAACACCGGGAATCCAGGAGTTTCTGGTATATCTGAAGGAAATGAATATCCGTACGGGGGTAATCAGTAACATAGCCTATGCGCCTTCTGTCGTAGCGGAAAAAATCAATACTATGATTCCGGAAAATGAATTTGAGTTTATTCTTGCTTCAAGTCATTATATATTCCGCAAACCGCATAAGAGGATATTTGAGCTTGCGCTTGAAAAGGCTGCACTTGAAGCGGAAGACGTATGGTACGTCGGCGATCAATATGAATGTGATATCAAAGGCGCAGCGGGGGCGGGTATGTTCCCGGTGTGGTATATTGGTGCGATTCATCTGCCGTATACAAAGGATGAGCGTATATTAACCGTTTCGACCTGGAATGAATTAAAAGAAAAAATTCGAGAAGTCTCCTATTAAAACGCTATTGTTCGGTTTGCTGCATTGACTACTATAAAATATACATGTTGCTCCATAGCGGCATCATCAAGCAGCGAAGTGCTCAATAGGAAAAAATGTGAGATGCTTTCGCACGAAACTTCAATAAAAATGATGGACAAGATGAAAATAAATGCTAGAGAATCCGGCACTGCATGTGCCGGATTTCTGTCTGTATACTGTAACACAGGGTAACACCTCTTTTCACTGCTGCATATGATGAATTAGAATGAAAACGCATGGGCAGCGGGGTTCATGAAAATCTTTTGGAGGTGTGACTATGGGAAGGTACATCGTAACGGGCGGAAATCCCCTGGAGGGGGAAATCCGCGTGCAAGGTGCAAAAAATTCGGTTCTGCCCATTCTTGCAGCAAGCATTATGAATTGCGGAACGGTAACGATTCATGACTGTCCGGATATTACGGATGTGGATATCACAATTCAAATACTGCGGTTTTTAGGTTGTAAAGTGAGACGGGAAGGTAACGCTGTCACCATTGATGCCAGCGTTATTTCTAATTGTTACATACCGCAGGAATTGATGAAAAAGATGCGGTCTTCCGTTATTTTTTTGGGAGCGATTTTGGCACGCTGCGGCAAGGCAAAATGCAGCTATCCGGGCGGGTGCGAACTCGGGGCACGTCCGATTAATCTGCATTTAAAGGCGTTCCGGCAGATGGGAATCGACGTGCGGGAAACACATGGGTATATCATTTGCAAACGCAAAAACTTTGTGCCGTATAAAATCCAGCTGGATTTCCCTTCGGTGGGTGCGACGGAAAACATCATGCTGGTAGCGGCATTGTCCAAAGGGACGACCACCATTGTCAATGCAGCGCGAGAGCCGGAAATTATAGATTTGCAGGACTTCCTCAACCAAATGGGAGCAAAAATTCATGGAGCCGGCAGCAGCGTCATTGTCATTGAAGGCGTGGAAAAGTTCCATGATACGGAAAAAACAGTCATGTTTGACCGAATCGCGACGGCAACTTATCTATTTGCCCCAATTATTACGACGGGAGAGGTTGTGCTGGACAATGTAGACATCGGACATTTGGAAAGTATCGTTTCTGTTGCGAAAGAAATGGGGGCGGACGTGGCGGTGGACGATAGCAGCTTGCGAGTGATTATGCGGGAGCGACCGCGATCTATTGACAACATTCAGACAATGCCCTATCCGGGATTTCCCACAGATGCCCAGTCACAGTTGATGGCGGTGCTGGCATACGCAAAAGGAACCAGCATTATTCAAGAGAGAATTTTTGAGAACCGGTTTCGTGTGGCAGGAGAATTTATGAAAATGGGTGCAGATATTTCTGTCAACGAACGGGTTGCCGTCATTCGTGGAGCCAAAATGCTACAAGGAGCGAATGTGACAGCGCCGGATTTGCGCGGCGGTGCGGGTCTGGTGTTGGCGGCATTGGGCGCCCAGGGCGTTTCGGAAATTGAAGAAATTTGCCACATGGAACGCGGTTATGACGGACTGGACCGCAATTTACGCCGACTTGGAGCAGACATTAAAAAAGTGGAATAAAAAGGGAAAACGGCGCCGGACAGAAATATCCGGCGCTTTTTTGAAACCTTCCATAGGAACGCGATATTTGTCCCAAGAGAGTGCAGCTATATCAAACGAATAACTGGATATACCGGAGCGCAGCTAATATTTCGACGGAGAGATGCCGGTGTGTTTTTTAAAATCTCTGGAAAAATCGTAGATATTTAAATATCCCAAAGATACTGCTATATCGGTAATACTGCCATAATCGCTTTTTAGTATTTCCTTGGCTTTTTTTATGCGTAATTCGTGGACATAGGCAATGGGCGAGATACCGAAAGCCTCCGTAAACAGCTTCCTAAAATAGACGGTGGAAAGACCGGTAAGGCGCGCCAGATCATCGTTTTTAATTTCTTTATTATAATTTTTTGCAATATATTCCACAGCGGGAGCAATTTTTTGAAATTTCTCACTTGGAAGATATTTCTTTTGCGCTGCTTTGGTTAACTTCAAAATAATAGAGTAAGCATCCCGTATGCTCTCTATTTCATGCATTGGACTTTTGAGTGCCCTTTTATATTCCAATTCTTTAAAAATCTTTAAAATTTTCTCACTGTTTTCAACAGGGAAACGAAAAATGTCGTTACACGTTATCTCGCTTTGAAATTCAATAATGG
>CBCTHD010000348.1:0-3217 GCA_965146615.1 uncultured Clostridia bacterium | reverse complement strand
CGCCCACTATTTGTATCTGAATTATATGAAACGATGAAGTTCACCCCACTTATCTTCTTGTATTTTTGTGCAATGTATGATACAATTGATGTCATATTGGCGTTTATCATGAAATAACGTCGGTATGAAAACTGAATGCGAGTGTTGTCCTTGGTAACCACTCGTCAAAAAAACAAGGAGGAAGAAAAATGGATTTACAACGTTACAGTAAAGTAGTAGGAAAAAACCCGCGGGAAATGGTGATGCTGCGTGCATATCCCTGCAAGTGGGGAAAATGTACATTTTGTGATTACATTGCAGATAACTGTGAAAACACGGAGGAGATGGTTGCGGAAAATCACGAAATTTTGCAAAACATTACGGGAGAACTCGGTGTTTTAGATGTGATTGATTCAGCAAGCTGTTTTGACCTGCCGCAAGAGACTGTGGAGGAAATTCGTAGTATCGTGCAGGAAAAAAACATCAAAAAGATGTTTACAGAATGTCACTACATGTACCGAAGGCAGCTGCAAAACTGGCGGGAGTTTTTTGCAATTCCCATGATATTCCGCTGCGGCGTGGAAACCTTTGATAATGATTTCCGTAATGGCGTGCTGCAAAAAGGTGCAAATTTTATATCCCCAACAGAGGTCGCGGCATATTTCGAGTCCGTTTGTCTGCTGGTGGGGATTCAGGGGCAGACCAAGGAAATGGTTCGGCGCGACGTGCAAGTATTAGAACAATATTTTTCCTATGGCTGCATTAACATCTATACACCCAATACGACGCCTATTAAGGAAGATCTGGAACTTGTGGAGTGGTTTCGGGAGGAATATGCTTATTTAGAAGAAAATCCAAATATTGAAATTCTATGGCATAACGAAGATTTAGGCGTTGGAACCGTTTTGGAAGGGGGCGTACAGTCATGAAACTCCCTGTGAAAACGATGACAAAAATGGTGTTGGTAGCATCACTCTATACTGTGTTTACATTATTATGTTATCCGCTTTCTTATGGCGCGGTCCAGTTTCGGTTTTCAGAAGTGATGGTGCTATTGGTTCTAATTGATCCACTTTATATTCCGGGACTGCTGCTGGGCTGTTTTATTTCTAACTTGCTTGGCATTGGTGGGCTGGTAGATGCGGTGTTTGGTACGCTTGCTAGCGCATTGAGCTTTGCGGGTATTTACTACAGTGGTAAGTGGATAAAAAATCAAACGCTAGGACTGATTGTAGCAAGTCTATGGCCATCTATTTCCAGTTTTATCATTGCTTTTGAAATGACTTTTATTTTACAAGACAGCCAGTCATTTTTGTTCTGGACGGGAATGGTTGCATTAGGCGAATTTTGTGTGGTGACAGTCCTTGGTGTTCCAATCATGCGATTTGTTTTATCAAAGCCGCACCTTGTGAAGGTGTTAAAAAAGATACGGGAAACATAATGAAATGGGATAAGTAGAAGAATACGAAAAAAGAAAATTTCCATGAAAGAGATTGGGAACTTGACATATAGTTCATATGATAAAGACGGGCAGAAATGCGGTATATTTCTTGCTCGTTTTTTTTGTTCGCAAAATTCTTTTATATGAGTGTTGGGGGCTATCGGAGTGATTGCATATTTTCATGCAGCTAAAATGGATGAAAATCAATGTAGTTTATATGATAAATATGGGAAGCTAAAAGAGGAAAAAATATATGAAAAATAGACCGCAGAGCAAATGCACTGCGGTCATGTGTTTAAAACTTATTCTACTGAAATAGAATTATCCTTTGACAGCGCCGATCATAACACCTTTTACAAAGTATTTCTGCAAGAAAGGATATACACACAGAATCGGCAAGGTAGCAATAACAATAACAGCATATTTAATCGTTTCACTGATAGCCATCTGGTCACCGGCGTCAACACCGAACGTCATGTTGCTGGTGTCGTTAATCAGCAAGATTTGGCGCAATACCAACTGCAGTGGATATTTATCGTTGTCGTTGATATAAATAGATGCATTGAACCATGCATTCCAGTAACCAACGCCATAATACAGAACAATAACGGCAACCGTTGCTTTTGCCAGTGGCAGAACAATTCTAAAAAGAATTGTGATATGCCCTGCGCCGTCAATACGAGCAGATTCTTCCAAACTGTCGGGAATCGCATCAAATCCGGAACGCATAACGACCAAGTTGTAAGTAGAAACCAAAGTCGGAATAATACATGCCCAACGGGAATTGTACAGCACACCGCCTAAAAACTCTTTTACAACAAAGTAAGTCGGAATCATGCCGCCGGAGAAGAACATGGTAAACATGATCAAAAAGGCGATGGGGCGCTTTAACAACACATTTTTTCGAGATAGGAAATAAGCGCCGATAGCGGTTACGATAACACTCAAAATTGTACCAACAACCACAATGAAAATAGTGTTACCATAGCCGGACATGATGGAGGGGTGCTGGAATGCACGTTCATATGCCAACCAACTAAAGCCGAGCGGATGCCATAGCATACCGGAGTGAGCCAAAAAGCGATTCGCGTCACTGAAAGAGGCGAATACAACATACAATAATGGGTATAATGTTACTATCATCAATGCAAGCATAATGATAACATTAAATACGTTAAAGACATCTTGTCCTTTCGTTCTATCAATAGAAGCCATGAATGATTCCTCCCTTTCTTACCACAAACCAGAATCGTTGAATTTTCGACTCAGCATATTACAAACAAATACCAAAATAAAGTTAATCACCGAGTTGAGCAAACCGACAGCGGTCGAATAACTATATTGGAAATTCTGGAGACCTTCGCGGTATACAAACGATGAAATAACATCGGCAGTTTCATAAGTCAGCGGGTTGTACAACAGGATGATTTTCTCATACCCGACACTCATTGTCTGCCCTATGCGGAGCAAAAACATTGTTACAACAGTCGGCATAATGGAAGGAATCGTAATGGAGATTGTTTGTCTCCATCTTCCGGCACCATCAATACGGGCTGCTTCATAAAGCTCGGCATCAATACCGGAGAGGGCTGCTAAATAAATGATAGACCCCCAGCCGACCGATTGCCAAACGTCCGAAATGACATAGATCGGAACGAAGTAACTCGGATTATTGAGCATGGTAGTACGTGTTCCGCCGAAAAACGCAATAATGTCATTAATAATACCTGTCTCAGTCGTAAAGTCTTTGATCATACCACAGATAACGACCATAGAGATAAAGTGCGGCAGATACGT
>CBCTHD010000347.1:0-3227 GCA_965146615.1 uncultured Clostridia bacterium | reverse complement strand
AATTTGGCAGCGCACGTTTTTTCATGAAAAAAGTGCTTTCCAACAGAAAGCGCTTACACTGCAAAAAGATGATATAATCACTTTGGGCGGGGAAAGGATTGAGCGGAGGATGGTTGGCACTCCCTTTCAGAAAAGGGGTGAAGATTTTATGAGATACATACTAAGCATTATCATTTTCGTCATTATAACGCTTGTCGTATTTACCATAATAGCACAATAACCGCCTCCGTGACAAGATGAGCGGTTATTGGACTCTTATTCTGGTCAACCGTCTTTTAACGGTTTATCCTTTATCTGCTTTTATTATATATCAGCTATAAGTATCAGCTACAAGGTTTTGTCAACTACTGTCTTTTTCATAGAAAATGCTTCGCAAAAGTTTTTCTTTTGCGAAAGTTTTTTGCAGTTGGAGCCTTTTCAAATTTTCATCAATCTTGTTTTACAGCCCTTTCAGGCTGCTGGAAGTTGTATAGTTTTGCAGATAAGGACACATTCTAAACCCCACAATGCCTTTTGTGCAATACTATATGTGAGACTACAAATATGTTATGCGTCTATTATATCATATTCTTTGCCGGGCTGCAAGCAATTTTTTCCTGCCGAATCATTTTGTTATAATAAGAATTTGGGGAGCAGGACGCCGGTTCCCCAAAAATCAGCCGTCAGAATTATGGTCAGTAGGAAAGGAAGGAAAAACAATGGGCAGACGCGGAGAAAACATTTACAAACGAAAGGATGGTCGTTATGAGGGAAGGTATATCAAAGAATATGATGCAACAGGAAAAGCGCGCTATGGCGCCGTTTATGCAAAAACTTATGCAGACGCAAAAGAGAAGCTCATAGCGGCAAAAAGCAAAAAAGCAGAACCGGTACAGCAAAAAAAGCGGTTGACTGTGGCAAACTGGTTTGACAGCTATCTTAGCGCCATTCGCATTGCAGTCAAACCGGGGACGTACGCCGTATATGCGAGGTACATCAAGAACCATATCGCGCCCATATTGGGCGGCGTCCTGCTGGCGGAGCTTTCCGCGCAGCGGCTGCAATCTTTTGCGGAGACGTTGACAAACCGCGGGCTTGCACCCAGGACAGTCCATGCGGTATTCCGGTTTTTGGGGGAAGGGCTGCGGGAAGCGGCACGACAGGGATATTGTACAGCGGTTTGCAGCAAAGTACATTTGCCGCAGATTATTCCCCAAAACATGCGGGTCTTTTCCCTGGAAGAACAAAGAGCCTTGGAACGCGCCGCCCGCCGCGAAGGAGGAAATCAAATCGGCGTGTTTTTGTGCCTGTATACAGGGCTGCGGCTGGGTGAAGTTTGCGGGCTGATGTGGGAGGATATTGATTTTCAGCAGGGGACGCTTTGTGTGCAGCGTACCCTGCAAAGAATTGCCGCGGCGGAGGGACAATCGAAAACCAAATTAGCGTTTTTACCGCCCAAAAGCAACGCTTCCCGGCGTACAATTCCGCTACCGGCATTTGTATTGGAACAGCTAAAGGAATATCGGGCGACCTGCGGAAAAAATAGCGTCTATGTGCTGCACAACAGGGGAAAAACGGTTGACCCCAGGACATATCAATACCAATTCCAAAGGCTGCTGAAAAAAGCGGGCATAGCGCCTGCCAATTTTCATGCCCTCCGTCATACGTTTGCGACAAGGGCGTTGGAAAAGGGATTTGATGTAAAAACGCTCAGTGAACTGTTGGGGCACCGCAGCGCGGCCGTCACGCTGGAGCGGTATGCCCATTCGTTAAATGAACACAAGCGCAGCCGCATGGAGTTGCTTTCTGAACTTTATGAAACCTCTTGATTTACCGTCAAAAAATTGGTCAGAAACGTGGCAAACAACCGATAATTCGCGCGTTTACAAAAAACTTTCGCAAAAGAAAAACATTTGCGAAATAGACGTTTTCTCCTGCCTAGTTTAGTTTTAACCAAAAACAGCGAGGAACATGCACCGGAGCTTGGAAAGGTGGATATGAAAATGAAACCAAGCGTCAGCGTATTAACATGGCTCAACCGTTGCTTTCCTCAGCAAAAACATCCGTTCAACATGGAGAATGACGGCAGCAAAACCTATGCACAGTGGCAGTATGAAAAAGGCAGAGATACCATTGCATTCTATTTGGAACGATATGCGGCAAAGGAAATGTTCTGCGGAAAAACCGTTTTGGATATGGGCTGCGGCGCGGCTGGGAAATCACTGTATTATGCCAGCCTTGGCGCAAAACAAGTGACAGGCGTTGATGTTGTGCCGTCCTATCAGGAGGAGGCGGAAGCGCTGGCGAAGCAGTTGGGCTTTGCGGACCGTTTTACCTTTCTCCTGGGAGATGCGGCGTGCCTTCCCTTGCCGGACGGGTCGATAGACACCATTCTCATGAATGATTTTATGGAACATGTTGCACAGCCGGAAAAAGCATTGGCGGAAGCAATGCGCGTTTTGACAGAAAAGGGGCGCATTTACATTAATTTTCCGCCTTATTATCACCCGTTTGGTGCGCATTTGAGCGACGTCATCGGCATTCCCTGGGTACATCTGCTGTTTTCGGAGCACACACTGACACAGGCATACCGCACGCTGACAGCGGATAAACCGGACGGCGCGCAGCGGGTCGCGTTCCGCATTTCACAGGATAGGCAGGGAAACGATTATTTTTCGTATATCAACCATATGACTATCAAACGGTTTGGGCGTATGCTGAACAGTCTGCACATAACGCCCGCCTATTATAAGGAAGTCCCGCTGCGCCGTTTCTTGAAACCGCTTGCCCAATTTCCGCCCACGCGGGAGTGCTTCGTGAAAATGGTGGTATGCGTGTTGGAAAAACAGCCGCTGTCCGCAGCCGCCGAACCAAACAAAAAACTCCTGCCGCATGTGTGACAGGAGGTTTATGATACAGATAAAACGAAAAGAAAGACGAATATCCGGAGATTGACCGGCTTGCCGATTTAGTCGCCAAAGCAAATACCCAGCGTTTTCGCCAGCTCCACCAGTTCGCCGTTCACATCAACAGGGCGGAAGTTGCTCTTCATCTGGTTGCTGGGAATGACGTCCTCCAGCGGAACGGTCGTCAGCTTGCCGCCTTGCAGCGCGACCATGTGTGCATATTTCTGCTGATCCATGAGCGCCTTAACGGCATAAGAACCGTAGCGGGAGCAGAGCACGCGGTCAAACGCGCTGGGGCTGCCGCCGCGGGACATATGGCCGATTGCCACTGCACGCGCTTCC
>CBCTHD010000346.1:0-3230 GCA_965146615.1 uncultured Clostridia bacterium | reverse complement strand
CATTGGTGGACATCAGCGGCAGTTCGGAAGTGTTTGAAGCAGGGTATGTAACGTATGCAAACCGTGCCAAAATAAATATGATAGGTGTGCAGCCGCAGACGTTAGAGCGTTTCGGTGCGGTCAGCGAACAGACTGCATGTGAAATGGCAGAGGGAGCGCGCCGGGCGGCAGAGGTCGACATCGCAGTTGCCGTGACAGGTATTGCGGGGCCGGGCGGTGGAACGCCAGAAAAACCGGTTGGACTGGTTTATATCGCGGTGGCAACAAAGAAAAAAACGATCTGTCGGGAATTTCATTTTCCTGGAAACCGATCGAAAGTGCGGACACTCACGATGAAAAATGCACTGAAAATGGTCTTGGACCAAGTGAAATAGGAGGAAAGTACAATGGCAGTGAAAAAAACGGCTGATACAACGGACAAAAAGGCAGAAGCGTTGGATAATGTATTTGCACAATTGGAAAAACAATATGGAAAAGGTAGCGTCATGCGAATGGGAGAACGGAAATTCCAGCAGATAGATACCATTTCCACTGGCAGTATTGCGCTGGATAACGCCTTGGGAATCGGCGGTATTCCGCGCGGCAGAATTATCGAAATTTATGGACCGGAATCCTCCGGAAAAACGACAATTTCGCTACATATCATCGCGCAAGCACAGAAAAATGGCGGAGAAGTAGCGTTTATTGACGCAGAACATGCGCTGGACCCGATTTATGCCGGCAAACTGGGGGTTGATATTGACCGACTGATTGTATCGCAGCCGGATAATGGTGAGCAGGCGCTGGAAATTGCGGAAGCACTGGCGCGAAGCGGCGCGGTAGATGTTATTGTCATCGACTCGGTTGCGGCGCTGGTGCCCAAGGCGGAAATTGAGGGATTGATGGGTGATTCTCATATGGGACTGCATGCGCGGCTGATGTCGCAAGCGCTGCGGAAAATTGCCGGTGTGCTCAACAAAACCAATACCGCGGCAATTTTCATCAACCAGCTGCGTGAAAAAGTAGGCACTATGTATGGTCCGACGGAAACAACAACCGGTGGACGGGCGTTAAAATTTTATGCTTCTGTTCGTATGGATGTGCGGCGTGTTGAAACGCTGAAATCCGGTACGGAGCCGGTTGGAAACAGGACACGTGTCAAAATTGCGAAAAACAAACTGGCACCGCCGTTCAAGGAAGCCATTTTTGATATTATGTATGGAGAAGGTATTTCACATGTGGGTGAAATAGTCGATATGGCAGTGGAGCGCGATTTGATTCATAAAAGCGGTTCCTGGTTTTCTTATAATGGTGAAAAAGTTGGACAGGGGCGTGACAATACCAAGAAATTTTTGTTGGAGCATCCCGATATTATGGAAGCGTTGGAGCAGAAGATTCGACAGGATCTTGATATGATTCCGGGAGAGGAAGCGGAGAATGCGGAAAAAATCGTGGAAGATGCGGCGGATAACGCATGAGAATTACCAGAATCAAATATACCAAAAATAAACTGTTTGCGATATATGTGGACGATGTCTATGCGTTCAGCGTGGATGAAAACTTGTTATTTTCCTATCGGTTAAAAGAACAGATGGAGCTCACGGAAGAAACGCGGGATGTGTTGGCGCATGAAGCCCAGCTACTTATGGCGCGTTTGCAAATGCTGAGAATGCTTTCCAGCAGTAAGACGCGGCGGGAAGTGGAAGACAAACTGCGTGCGGCGGATTTTGCTGAAGACATTGTGCAGGAAAGTGTGAACTTTGCAGAGGAATATGGTTATCTGAACGATGAAGAATATGCACGGCTTTATGTACAGGAAAAAATGAACCTGCGCCAGTGGGGACCGCTTCGCATCCGACAGGAACTGCAGCGCAAAGGGGTTTCGCGGGAAATTATTTCAATGGCGCTGGAGGAAGTGCAGGGCGGGGAAGAAGAAAACCTGCGCGCGCTGGCAGCACAGTTTCTGGACCGTGTGGATTGGCAAGACCGGAAACAGGTAGATAAATGCAAACAGAAGCTGTATGGTCGGGGATACACATTTGACAGTATCAACCGTGCAGTACAGCAAGAAATTAACAGGCGAAGGTGTGAAATGATTGAAGATTAAGATAGGGTTTGTGTCGCTGGGATGCCCCAAAAATTTAACGGATACCGAAACGATGATTGGACTCTTGCAGGGAATCGGAGAGATTGTGACGGACCCGGCAGATGCAGATATTATCATTGTCAATACCTGCGCGTTTATTGAAAGCGCGACACAGGAGTCCATTGACACCATTTTGGAGATGGCGCAATATAAACAAAGCGGGATGCTTAAAAAGTTGATTGTGACCGGCTGCATGGCGCAGCGCTACTGTGATGATGTTTTGCAGCAATTTCCCGAAGTGGACGCGGTGGTGGGAACAGGCAGTTATCATGAAATTGCCCAGGTGGTGCGTGAAGTGATGCGGGGGCAGCGCAGTGTACACCGCGGCGACATTGATACGCAGACGCCAGAAGGACTGCCGCGCGTACTTGCCACGCCGACCTATAGCGCTTATTTAAAAATCGCGGACGGCTGCGACAACCATTGTACTTATTGTATTATTCCAAAACTACGTGGTGCATATCACAGCCGTGGACTGGAAGATATTTTGCAGGAGGCGCGGGCGCTGGCAAAGCAAGGCGTGAGCGAACTCAATCTGATTGCGCAGGATACGACCCGGTATGGCGAAGACCTGTATGGTGGAAATCGTTTACCAGAGCTTTTGCAAAAACTGGAAAACGTGGAGGGGATTCATTGGATTCGTCTGCACTATGGGTATCCTGAGCGTATTAGCGATGCACTGATAGAAGAGATGGCACACAATTCCAAGGTGTGCAAATATATTGATATGCCGCTGCAACACGCTTCGGACGACGTGCTCAAACGCATGGGGCGGCATATCACGCGGCAAGGGGCGGCGGAGCTGATTCAGAAGCTGCGTGAAAAAGTACCGGGGATTGTCATTCGTTCCACCTTTATCACCGGGTTTCCGGGAGAAACAGAAGAAGATTTCCGGCATCTGATGACATTTGTGAAAGAAATGCGTTTTGACCGCATTGGTGTATTTGCCTATTCTAGAGAAGAAGGGACAGCAGCAGCACAGCTGCCGAACCAAGTGGAAGAAGCAGTGAAGGAAGAACGGCGCCGCAAAGTGATGGAGTTGCAACAGGATATTTCCCTGGAAATCAATGAAGGAAAAATAGACAGCCGGGTGGAAGTTTTATGC
>CBCTHD010000345.1:0-3234 GCA_965146615.1 uncultured Clostridia bacterium | reverse complement strand
TTACACCAATATATGCCGTTATAAATCACGTCTGCCGTCTCCGGAATCTGTGCGCTTTGACTGCGTGCTATACCGTTATCTGAATAGGTATAATAATGCAGCGCTTTCGTGGTCGTATCCAGCTTAATATCCTCCGCGTTCACAGATACCACTCTGTCATCTGACATATTTTCTACCAGCATTAAAATGGCCGGATATTCCTCGGTTGGATCGGAAATATCAACATAGTACGTTACCTGATAACCCAGCAAAGCGTCCACTTGGCTGCGGCTGACGCTATAGGTATAGACTGCGGAGTCAATTTCAATCTGCCCGTCTTTAAGATTGCTGGGACCGTTATAGGAAGTGGAGGGTGTTGCAGTGACGATTCCTTTATATTTACCCACCTTTAGATATTCACTCATAACTGTCTGACCGCTCTTGGTTTCAAACGTTTCTTCGCTACCATAGCCTATCTGTTTCAGCACTTCCACATCCAATGTGTTCTCCAGCATTTTATAGAGTACATCACGGCGTGCCGCTATAGAATAGTCCAGCGTCCCCGTCTCGCGCATGATACCAAGCTGATTCGCCATTGCCATGAAAGAGGTTAATGAATCGTTTGGAAGTCTCCAGTGATAACCTGCTACAGCAACCAAAATTTTTGCTGCTTCTTGATAAGAGATATTATCGTCCGGATAAAATAAGGTATATCCATTGCCTTCTACTACGCCAAGTTCTCGCGCTTGTTTCACCACGCCTGCATAGGGATGTGTATCTGGTACATCGACAAATCCGCTTCCCGTCGCGTTGACCATGGAAGCATCAATTCCCATAGCGCGCAGTGCCAGTTCCGTAAATTCTGCACGGCTGAGCGCATCGTCAGCATTACCGATTTCCCCGGCCTCCAAAACACCTACACGTTGGAGCACCGTCACCGTCTGCTCAAAATCTTCTGTTCCAATATCCGCTGATGCCGGCAGACAAAGGCCGGTACAAAGCAGCGCGCAGATGATATAGAAAATCATCCCTTTCGTTCTTTTCTTCATCATTTTCATCCTCTCCTATCTTAAAATTTGCATCATCAAACTTTTCATTTCACCCCTACCTATGTTTTCTAAATGTTACCGCCCTTTTTTTCATCTTTTCTAAATAAATGGTTCATAATCGTTCAATTTCATCGAGAGTAATACGTTTTGTTCGGTTCGCAAACCTTTTTTTATGTAACGCGTAGAGCTGCATAATCTCTTCATGTGACCCTGTGAAGCTGCATTTCACACAGTAAAAGCCATCCTTCGCCTGATGTAACAGTACATCGTTTTCTTTCCCTAGACAGTAGGGGCATCGGAGCACATACTGTTTTGTTCTACTTTCAGGCATGTTACCATCTCCTTTCCCTCTTGTATGTCGCTCGTAATCCCGAGCGTATAATAGGGTGAGAACAAATATCCGTCTTTCGCGTATATTTTGCAGTTTCTGCCGTCAGCATTTTCCAACGAAAGTCTGACGTTCAACTGCGGACTCACCGCGCTGCAACTACTTCCCTCCGCAGACGCATAGGTTCTTCCGGTATATTGATATTTCGTGGATATATGCTTCTCTCCGGTTACTTGCAAGGTAACCGAGGTCAAATCCTCCGGATATTCTGTCACGCCATATCCCGCCTTGACATACTCTTCTGCCTGAAAAACAGCATTTTCTTGATTGCAATCCGTGAGCATACGGCGAAACATGATTTTGCCACAACGGTAAATCGTGAGCTTCGTCTCCAGCGTCACACACACATTATTGTCAAAACAAACACGCTGTTTTTGTAAGATCAACTCTGTTTGGTTGTGCGCTGTCTGTACGCGCTCAATGCGCGTCGGATAATCGCACATATCCTTGGTTTCGCCATTACACGTAAGCAGCAATGTGGTACGCGCGCCGTCCGCTGAGTGGTGAGCGTTTCCGCTCCGGTATTGAGATTGGATTAAATACGGATTGGACCCCATCGCCAGTTGCGGCGTATCAGCGCCTGTCCAGCGTGGTGTTCTGCCGCAATACGGTCTTAGGTCGCCGATGGAGCCACCCTGCTGCATGTCAAGCAGCAGGCGCCACTCGGGACTGCAATACCAGAAATAGTGTTTGCCCGAACCGTATAGGATCTCTTTTGCGAAATATTGCTGCGCAGTGCCGATTTCCACCTCTTTCACAAATGCATCCGCAAATTCCTTCATATAGATGACCTGTATCTTATTTTCCTTTGATAGCTGTGCCAGATATTCCAAATACTCTCTGTAAATTTGCTGTGTGATCTCATCCGAATCCTGTACATTGATACTGCCGGAAAGCCAATTGGGACCAACAAAGGTATTGGAATAGGAAAATCCTTCATTAAATTGCTCCTGAAAACGACACATGTCCAATAGGTTCAACGTATACGGACAAATCTCGCCCTCATTTGCCATAGCACGTTGAATGTTGGCGGGATGACTTGCAAAAAAGTCATTTCTGCCCTCGTAGGACAACACCATGTCGCGCATTAGATGCGGCACCAGTACGATGCCGTCCCATTCCTCGCAGTCGCGGGCAGGCACAAGACTGTTGTGCTTCGCCGGATACCATGGAAAAAACGGCATACCTTCATTAAATAGGTACCAGGAATTGTTGCACCCGTGAAAGACCTTAACGCCCTCCTCAAAGCAGCCGCCAATGGATATTTTGGTTTCCGGCGATAGTTCATGCAGCAACTTTAATGATACGCTGTCCATATGATAACAACCGACGCTGACAGGATGGTAACCGAAAATGGATCGAAACTTTTCAATGTGCTCTGAGATGATGACTTTTTTTTCTTCCGCCGTGAACAGCCACAAAAACGTTTCTTTTTTATGTAGTTTTTCGACCAGTGACGTGGCGGAAAGGTTGGCAAACCAAATGCCGATTTCATCTCCATATTCTTCCTTATCCGCCTGAACCTGCTGCAGCAGTTCTTCATCAAACAGATTGTCGTACTGCAAAAACACGGTGGTTTTCAGCCCCAGTTCGTGTGCCATTTTCTGCTGAAGTTCAAACATGGGTCTTTGCGCCTTCGTACCCGGCCGATGAATTAAATTGACATACATGTGTACCTTGTTCCTCCTGCTTTTTGTTTTTATCGGATCTGACCAAGCGCGTCCAACAGGGTATACATCAATTTTGCGCACTCGGCTCTCGTTGCAAATGCTTTGGGTTGGACCGTTCCATCCTCATAACCGGATAGGATTCCTGCAT
>CBCTHD010000344.1:0-3235 GCA_965146615.1 uncultured Clostridia bacterium | reverse complement strand
TCCGGCATACTGATACGCTCCGGATTGAGTAAACGTTCAAACAAAAGTCCGTATTTAATGGGATCAATGTCTGTGATTTTCAATGCATAGGAAACAATGCTGCCCGCCGCTGAGCCGCGCCCTGGTCCCACCATGATGCCGTGGTCTTTTGCATATTTGATAAAATCCCACACAATCAGAAAATAATCTGTATATCCCATGTCGTGAATGGTGTTTAGTTCATAATCCAGGCGCTCCTGCAAGGATGGGTCAATTTCATCCCCATAACGGTCCTGCATCCCGCCATAACATAATTCTTTTAAATATGCAAAAGAATCTTTTCCTTCCGGTACGTCAAATTGCGGTAGATGAAACTTTCCAAATTCGATTTCCACGTTACACCGCTCGGCAATTTTTACGGTGTTTTCCAACAGCTCCGGCAGTTGTGGGAACAACGCCGCCATTTCGTCGGCATCTTTCAGATAAAATTCTTCCGTGGAAAACCGCATACGATCAGTATCTGCAAATTTTTTCCCAGTTTGGATACATAACAGTGCATCCTGAACACGCGCGTCCTGCTTCTCTATGTAGTGAATGTCGTTGGTCACAACCATAGGAATCTTCATATCCCGTGCCAATTTTATGAGCTTTGGCGCGACTTCCCGCTGTTCTGAAATGCCATGGTCCTGCAATTCAATAAAGAAATTATTTTCACCGAAAATATCCAAAAAACGCTGCGCACTGCGATAGGCTGCCTCATCGTCATGCGCCAGGAAATTCTGCGGAATCTCACCTGCAAGACATGCAGAAAGCGCAATAATCCCCTCGCTGTATTGCTGCAGCACTTCCATATCAACCCGCGGCTTATAATAAAACCCTTCCGTGTAGCCAATTGACACAATTTTAATTAAGTTGTGCCAGCCGATATCATTTTCTGCCAATAATACCAGATGATTATATTCACTATCTTTACGACCCTCTTTATCAAACCTGCTGCGCGGAGCGGTGTAGACCTCACACCCAATAATAGGTTTGATTCCCGCCGCTTTCGCCGCTTTATAAAATTCCACTACGCCATACATCGCGCCATGATCTGTGATAGCGAGCGCATTCATGCCAAGCTCTTTGGCTCTATCAATCAGCTTGCCAATTCGACAGGCGCCGTCTAGCAAGCTATATTCCGTATGTGTGTGCAAATGTACAAAATCATGCATGGTATTCTTCCCTCAACTTATCCGCAATGTCAATCAATTTTCTCATTCTGTGATTTACGCCTGATTTGCCAATTGTTGGCGTAAGAAGTTGTCCCAATTCTATCATGGAAATATCAGGGTTTTGCAGCCGCAACCGTGCAATTTCTTCCAGGGGCGGATCCAGCGACTCTAATCCCCTATATTTTTCAATCGTTCGAATCGCATCTACCTGCCGGATGGAAGCATCCACTACTTTGGTAATATTGGCGCTTTCAAAGTTGGTAATGCGGTTCGCCTGATTTTTAATTTCCTTATAAATTTTTGTATTGTAAATCTCCAATACACAGCTGTGTGCTCCCATCATGGTCAAAAGGTCGCAAATGGTTTCACTATCCTTGAGATATGTGACATATTTGCTTTGCCGCGAGACATTTTTTGCATGAATATCAAAGGTTTCCAGAATCTGTTTCATATCTTCGCTGATTAAATAGTGCGTGGTGACAAATTCAAAGTGATAGCGTTTTTCAGGGTCTGCAATGGAACCACCGCCCAAAAATGCGCCGCGCACAAACGCTTTGCGGCAGCACTTCTGGCTGGTGATGTCAGGAGAAACATGAAATGCAATCCCGTCCGCGTCCGTCAGTCCCACGCTTTGTAAAAGCTGACGGATATTTGCTACCTTTATTTTGTATAGCGTATGCTGCTCGCTGTACTGTTTTTTTCCGATGGAAGCAATATTACCGAACAATTTATGGATTAAATTAAAACAACGCATTGCCACATCTGGATTTTCAAAAACAATTTGTAAAACCACGCCGCCATCGCTTTCCTTAAAGACTGCGGAATAGGCCAAAATGCCAGCCAGTTCTGCATAATCACAACAGCCTTTTTTATGACCGGACTTTTTGACGATTTCTTCTTTCACTTTCGCTGTAAAAGACATGACGCTGCACTCCTTCCATCTCGGCTATTTCCTATGCTGCCGGGACGGTATTCTACCATTTATTTTTGATAGTCCCGGTGTTGCAGCACAACCTTGTGCCCCATCTTTTTAATAAACGCATATACGTCGTTTGCAATCGCGACGCTGCGGTGTTTGCCGCCGGTACAACCGATGGCTATCACAAGCTGACTTTTTCCTTCTTCAACGTAATGAGGAATCAAAAATTCAATCATATCATCCAGTTTCTCTATAAATTGCCCTGTTTGTTTATAAGAAAAAACATAATCGCGTACTTCTTTGTCCTCGCCTGTTTTGGGCTTGAGTTCCGGTACATAAAAGGGATTTGGGAGAAACCGTACATCAAGCACCAAGTCACTATCAATGGGAATGCCATATTTAAACCCAAATGACACGACATTGATCACGATTCCTTTGTACTCCGTTTGATTCAAGGCAATTTTTTTAATTTCATCCTTTAAATCAGACGGTTTCAGCTTAGTCGTATCGATAATATATTTTGCGCGAGAGCGTACTTCTGAAAGCAAGCCGCGTTCTTTCACAATCCCTTCTAAAACAGTACCCTGCGGTGATAGCGGGTGATTGCGGCGCGTCTCTTTATAGCGCGTCACAAGTTTGCTATCTGCCGCGTCGAGAAAGATAATTTCATATTTGAATCCTTTTTCTTGCAATTCATTTAAACTGTCAAATAGCTGGTTAAATAAATCCCCGCCGCGCAAATCGCTCACCAAGGCCACATTTTCAATCTTTCCGGAGGACTGTTTACAAATATCCGCAACCATTGGAATCAGCGCGGGCGGTATATTGTCTACACAATAATATCCAATATCTTCCATTGCTTTTACCGCGCTGCTTTTTCCTGCACCGGACAGTCCTGTGATAATAAAAAATTTCATGGTCACCACACCTTATACTTTAGAATTTTGTCTTCTGCCAATCATCCGGATTTCTTCCTGTAATTCCACACCGCTAGTCTCTTTGACCTTTTGTTTCACTGCTGCAATTAACTCCATCACATCCTGGGCCGTGGCGCCGCCGCGGTTCACAATAAAGCCACTGTGTTTTTCAGAAACAGCCGCGCCACCTATTTGAAAGCCTTTTA
>CBCTHD010000343.1:0-3243 GCA_965146615.1 uncultured Clostridia bacterium | reverse complement strand
CGTCCACTAAATTTCGCAATATTTTAAACACAAATTCTTTTTCCGTCTCTAATCCGCCTTTCGCTATATGTGCTGTGATGGTAACTTCCGGCTCGGTCGAACTGTTTGGTCGCTTCACAACGCCTACCAAATTGCCATTTTCTGCTTGTTCAATTGCAATCAAGTTGGAATCACTGGATTCCCATGTGATTTCACTGCCATAGTTACCTGCCGTCGGCAGCAACAAATCATTCATGATGACATTATCATACACATAAGATCCTGTCATAATGCGTGCATCCGTCAGCCACTCCGCGTCCGCAACAATCGCATCCTCTGCCGGCGGGTCCGCATAGAAAATTTTATAATCATCTATATGAAGTGTTGTATAGTTTGAACTCTCCAAATAGGTCCGGATATACATGAGTTTATTCGCACCCGCTGCCCTGGAATACGCATTACTTAATGCCAGTTCCCCATTGAGCCATAGCGAAAATGTTGACTTTGATGTGTCCATGTAGACTTGTACCTTTAATTCTTTGTTTGTCCCACTGCTGTAAGACACCGTATGAGACGTCCCATCTACACCGTAGGTTTCAGAATGGATACTGCCCACCGTCTTTCCACTGTTCCAAGTCAATGCCACATAGTCGCTTGAACCGCTAACACGAAAACGCATCTGTACCGATTTCGTAGCTTCCCGCGTCAGCGTAAATTCTATGCCAATTGTGCCGGATATCGCAGTCGCGTTATCTGCATTTGCATAAATATCAACGCCGGTCCAGTTAGCGCTTCCGGTATGCGTTAAGTTCAGTGTCCCGTCGGAAATATCAATTGTTCCATCACCCGGTGTCATTACTATATTGCTGAAATTTGTGGAATCGCTAAAATCATTTTCATAAATCATTTCTTTCACATCAGGCATAGCACCGGTCGAATCGCCAGCCAATGCCTGTACTTGCTCTCCCGCTTCCACACTCGCCAGTACCGGCTCTGCTGTATCTTCCAATAATTCCGATTCGCTCTCCTGCATTTCAATCGGTAAAACAGAATCTTCCGGCAGTGCATTTTGTTCGTCTTGAGCAAATATTGCCTGCGGCAAGAGCATGACGGATGCTAACACAAGCGATAGCCATCGTTTTCCTCTCATTCTTGTCGCCTCCTAATCTTCAATAATGACGATAACCGTAGCGTCATTATCTTCCATTTGCGCATAAATCTTACATGCTTTGCCTCCGACCTGGTTATATGCCGCTATGTCATCCGATGTTGCCGGATAAATATATCCGGTCGAGCGGTCATAGCGATAAATTGGTTGCGGATCTTCATAGAAAATTCGTATTTTTGTTGTTGCATCGTTATCTCCGGTAGATACTAGCAATCTGTCAATCTTTTGATTTGTCCGGTAATCATAGGTGTCCAATTCAATATCATAGGCCAATCCATACAATCCTTCGCCTGCAGACGAATATGTCGGACCATACTCTGTCAGCCCCTGGATGGACGCTAACTTTTTAATATTAATGACGCGCCCAAATCCATCTTTGACATACTGAATCAAATCTCCCTTACGCAGCCCCGCTGCAATATTGAATCCATCACCGGAAGATTTCGTCACTTCTGTAATTCTATTTTCTCCATTGAGCAGTTCCAATTTATAAACAACCGAGCCTTCGTCGTCTCGAATGGTTCCAACGCAAGACGTTACGTTACCGACAATACAAATATCAGCATCACTCGAAACCGTCTGTGGGGATGACGCATCCATGGCGCTCTGAATGATAAGTACATTAACCGGCTGAGCATTGAGCAGCTCCTGTGCGTCCTCTGCACTTAAAGCAGCAGAAACCGGAGAAGGAAATACATTGACGCCATATACTTTATTACTTGTTGCACCGTCTGTCAGTTTCAGTTGAATGTAATAATCATCATCTTCATCTGCTACATCCGGAACGCAAATCACAACCGTTTCGCTGTCCGTTACATATCCACGCGTTACGCTCGCTCCGCCAAAAGAGACAATGTTTGCATTGAAAGCATAGCTCTTTGACAAGCTCGGAATTTCATAGGTCAGCATCTTTTTAATCTGCCCGCTGGAGTCTGTGGAAAATGCAATAATTTGTCCTTTTAATGACGCTGCTTCCGCTGCTGTCAAAGATTTTGATACGCCGTTCCATTCTACTTTGGAAGCACAGTCATATAGTTGAATCGTGTCGTTCTGGAAATAATAAGAAATCGTTTCATTACCGGAGACGGTTTTCACTTCTTTTTCCGGCGGCAGCCCCGTTACGATACGCAGCTGTACGTTGGTTGCCATCGTTCCATTGGTCCCCGCTTCCACAATATACCCATATTCATAGCTGTTTTTCTTATCACCGTATACGCCGATGATATTCCCAAACATATCCAAGGTATAGGTCGCTGCATCCCCTAGACTCATATCTAAATCAGATATCACCTTATTATTTGCAATTTTATATTCCTGTCCGCCAATGACTACCGTATCTTCGTCCAGTATTTCTTCCACTTCGCCCGTTATTGACTGCAAACTGACAACAATCTTTGCATAGGTTTCGTCCGCACTCACGATAAAGGTAATGCCATCTCCCGCTGCAATATCCGCTAGCTCCATGGTTTCTCCGTCGGTATCAACCAATTCATACAAGTTATCCTTTTCATCATAATCAAATTTAAAACTGGTTTTGCCGCGGAACAATTCTTTATTTGCTAAATAAACTGTATTGTTTGTCGTATTCACGCGGTCCACAATAAAACTTTCCGCCTCTTGAACAAACACAACATCAACAACGCTGTCTCCGTCGTTATCGAGCAGCCGGTATTCGCCATAGTTTGTCTCCTTTTCTTCCTGTGTCGGCAGCGCTACATATCTGCCATTATACACATACTGGACATCCGTATCTAAGGAATAGCGTTCGGTTCTCCCGTCTATCACCTGTTCAATCGAGGTCGCAGTAATCACCGCGTCTTCGCTGTCAATCACCGTCAACTCGTTACGGTTGCTAACCGGATTGATTTTTACAATTTCGTACAGGTCATCGCTATCATCCAGCTGAACATATCCTTCTACATAGTACCCTAAGTACTCATTAAAGTTTACCTCTGTCTTATATTTCACATTATCTATGACAATATAGCCTTTTTCAATGCTCGGCACTGACTGGTACAAGCTGGAAAATTCCGTTTCCATGACAATCCCACTAATTTTCACAATATCACTGTGCTCGGTTAACAATTCGTACAGAG
>CBCTHD010000342.1:0-3244 GCA_965146615.1 uncultured Clostridia bacterium | reverse complement strand
TTTTTCCCGAAAGGTGCTACAGCAAGTGTCACCCGGCTCGTGTGCATGACTGCAGTTTACGTCAATGGTCGGCGCGACACAACTGCAACCGTTTTCATTGTGCACACAGGTTTCTACATTACAACTTACTCGTGGAATACAAGTACATGCTTTTTCTTCCATGCATATCAACCCTTTTCTGGAGAATTCTAATTAAATAAGTTTTATTTGCGATTTTATACGACACTATGCCGCTGCATCATACACAATATCATTATCGTGTATAGGTTTAGTATGATAAAACAATAATACGAATATACAAGAAATAAAAGGAATGTGAAATATGTCGATTTATGCCATTTCAGATTTACATCTCGATTTGGGAATTCCAACGAAAAATATGAATGTGTTCGGCAGCCAGTGGGAAAACTATGTGGAGCGCCTGGATGCATCTTGCAGCAAGCTGACAAAAAATGATATTTTACTGATTCCGGGTGATATTTCCTGGGCAACCTATGTACAGGAAAGTCTGCCGGATTTTGCAATGCTGGAAAAGTGGGATGCGATGAAACTGATTTCTAAAGGGAATCATGATTATTGGTGGACGACTGCCAGCAAATTGGAAGCGTTCCGTGAAGAACACAAATTAGAAAGCATTCGCTTTTTACATAACAGCTTTTATCCCTATGAAGATATTGCCATTTGCGCCAACCGCGGCTGGTTGATTCCTGGTATGCAGGGATTTGGGGCAGATGACCAAAAAATTTATGCGCGGGAATTGATACGACTGGAGTTATCCTTGAAAGCGGCACAGGAAGCGGGATATGAAAGAAAAATTGTTATGACGCACTACCCGCCGGCGTTAAGCAGCAGCCAGCCGGACGAAAACATTTTATCGCTGCTGAAAAAATATGGTGTAGAACTGTGCGTTTACGGTCATTTGCACGGAAAAAAACAAGGAGATGACGTGCTGAGCGGTATTGTAGAGGGGATTTCATTTTATATGGTATCCAGTGACTATTTGCAATTTAAGCCGCTGCATATTATGGACTGACGGAAAGGAAACAAAAGATGGACAGGAAAGAAAAAGTATATGCCTATATTTGCAGTAAAGGCTATGTGCCATTGAAACTGGAAGAGCTGGTAACGGTGTTGGGGGTGCCGGCTGAGGATGTATCACAGTTGGAAGAGATTTTGGAAGAATTGGAATTGGAGGGAAGTATCCTACGCAGTAAACGTGGACGGTATTTGTCAGCACAACGGGAGCACATGGTGGCGGGCACGTATACGTCAAGTGAACGGGGTTATGGATTTGTGACTCCGCTGGAAGAAGGCGCAGAGGACTATTATATTGCCCGGGATGATGCAGCGGACGCCATGCACCGTGACACTGTTCTGATGAAAATTATCAGTGAAGCACAATCGGGAAGGCGTGCACAGGGGAAGATTGTAAAAGTGCTGCAGCGCGCGACGGAAACATTGGTTTGTAAATATGTAGTGGAGGGAAAAACAAAGTTCGCTATACCGGACGGCACGAAAATTTGGCAGGAAATACGGATTCATAAAGCGCATACTTTAGGGGCGGAAAGCGGACAGAAGGTGGTTGTGAAAATTCGAAGCTATGGCGGAAAAAACCAGCCGG
Organism: uncultured Clostridia bacterium; assembly: GCA_965146615.1. Lineage (GTDB taxonomy): Bacteria > Bacillota > Clostridia > RUG12999 > RUG12999 > JAAWTG01. The sequence continues at coordinate 1,623 of CBCTHD010000342.1, read as the reverse complement.
TCACGGGCGAAATTGTTGAGATTCTCGGCTGGGCAAATGACCCGGCGGTGGTTATGAAGTCATTGGTGCGCTCCTATGGGCTACCGGAGGCGTTTCCGGAGGACGTCCTTCAAGCGGCGGAAAAAGTCCCGGCAGAAATTCAGGAAAGCGATTTATTGGGACGGCAGGACTTGCGAGATCAGCTGATTATCACGATTGACGGCGCTGATGCGCGGGATTTGGATGACGCTGTTTGCGTTAAGCGGTTAGAGAATGGAAATTTCATGTTGGGCGTGCATATTGCTGATGTGTCGGAATATGTGCAGCAGGATAGTATTTTGGACAAGGAAGCATTGCAGCGCGGGACAAGCGTTTATTTAGCGGGCGGCGTCATTCCCATGTTGCCGCCGCGGCTATCCAACGGCATATGCAGCTTGAACCCGCGCCAGCCGCGCTTGACGCTTTCGTGTGAAATGGAAATTGCGCCGGATGGTGAGATTGTGGGGCATAACATCTACACATCTGTCATTCAGACACGTTATCGCATGACCTATGATGATGTGACAAAAATTTTGGAAGGAGACAAAGCACTGCGGGAGCAGTATACAGATTTGTGCGATATGCTGGAAGAAATGAAAACGTTGGCTATGGCGTTGCGCACGCGGAGAATGAAAAGCGGCAGTCTGGATTTTGATTTTCCGGACGCAAAACTGTTTTTTGACGATCAGGGTCGTGTGACAGAGATCCGGAAAGAAGAGCATGGGCTTTCCAATCAAATTATTGAAGAGTTTATGCTCGCAGCGAACAGAACCGTTGCAGAACATTTTTTCTGGCTAAAAACGCCGTTTGTGTACCGTGTGCATGAAGCGCCGGATACAGAAAAAATGACAGAATTGAATCAAGCGCTGCATTTGTTTGGCTATCTTATTAAAGGAAATTTGGAGGAAGTTCATCCTAAGTCACTGCAATTGATATTGGAGGACATCAAAGACAAACCGTTTCAGCGGGTTGTAGGGACAATGATTCTGCGCAGCATGATGAAAGCGCGCTATGCACCGCAGAATCTGGGACATTTTGGACTTTCTGCAAAATATTATTGCCATTTCACTTCGCCAATCCGGCGTTATCCGGACCTCATGGTGCACCGTATTGTGAAATGGACGCTACGGCAGCAACTTCAGAGCAAACAGGAGACGATGCTGGAAAATACAGTGGGTAGGGTGTCGGAAATTTCCAGTGACAGAGAGCGCACAGCAGAAGAAGCTGAACGCGCCAGCCGGAAAATCAAAATTGCAGAATACATGAAACAATTCGTTGGAGAAGAATTTGACGGCATCATTTCTTCTGTTACGGGATTTGGATTGTTTGTAGAACTGGAAAATACGGTAGAAGGTTTGGTTCACATTACCCAGCTGCAAGACGATTATTATGATTTTATTCCGGAACAGTGCCGGCTGATTGGCGTGAGAACCAATCAGCAATATACCATCGGTGATGCAGTCCGCGTCAAATTGGTAAGGACCGATGAGGAAAACGGAGAAATTGACTTTATCTTGGTCGACGAATAATGGAAGGTGAAGGACATGGAACAACGCTTTAAAATCGGAATGCGTACCATCAAAACCACTATCGCAGTATTTCTTT
>CBCTHD010000341.1:0-3248 GCA_965146615.1 uncultured Clostridia bacterium | reverse complement strand
TCCCAAAAATTTCGATTTCTCTTATGCGGAAAGCAGTGCTGTTTTTTGAAACAATCTTGACATTCCGTGCGGAAACGGTATTCAAATCAATCTCATACAATCCGTTATCCGCTATAACCGATGTCAAAAGTGTATATTCGTCATTGGAGGACGGATCGGAAACAGCTTTATCTGAATAGTAAATATCATAGTTTAAAAGTTTGTCAGAAGTTGTTGTGTTATTAGCAAATCCGCTATAAACTTTCATTGAACCAATTGTGCAGACGGAATTTAAATCGACATTTATCCATGCACCATTGCTGTCCGACTGCGGAACATACCATTTATTCATTCCGTTCCCATCATCGCTTTTTCCATCAAAAACAGCCTCCGGAACGCCCAAGGATGAGTTATAATAACTAGCTTTTATACCAACCGTGTTAACTCCATCCATAAATTGCAAAGCAACATTTGTTTCTCCAGTCAAAGCCATGATTGGTGATGTACTACATAGTAGAATGAATGCAGAAAGTACCATACAAATTATCTTACTTTGGTTTTTCATTAATAAATCCCTCCTTTTCTATTAACAGTATATATATGTATGTATGTATGTGCAAGAAGCATTTTGTTGGTTTTATCGCAAAATCAATAAAATGCATAATGCATTTTATTTATATCATTGCAAAATTTTAGAATTGCTTGCATAGAAAGGAAAAAAATGATATGATAGAACGGTAAGACAGAATAAGGTGGAGGACAGAAGATGAAGAAAATAGTATCTATATTACTTATCATCGTAATGTTAGGAATGGTTGTATTGGCGAAAACAGAACCGTTTGCAGGGCTTTCCGCTATGCGTAGTGCAGAGGCAGAAGTGGAGATCAAATTTGAGACCGAAGTAAGTGAAGTGCCGGAGATAGAGGCTTTTTTAGCAGAACTGCGGCAATCGTCTGTTACGGCAGAGATTACATTACAGCAATTGAACGATGGGACTGTTTTACGGGCGGTTGCAACGTTCCACATGAAGCTGTTGACACAGGACGTACAAACGGTAGAATGCTGGTACGAAATTGACCGGACGGCGAGTGTGCCGCACATTACGGTGATTGAAAAGGATAGAAATAAAGATACCTACTATGAACTGGATATTCATAAATTGCCGGGTGGTATAGACGCCGCACAGTCCTTCAGCCGTGCGCTGGAAGCGGTCTGGGCACAGCAGGTGACAGAGGAAGAGGGTTATCAAAAGATAACGCTGCCGCCGGAGAATACAGCGGATATACTGGCACAATGGGTGAATCTCAGTCAGACGGGAACGGGACGGAAAACAGCGGCGGATTTTAGCGGCGCGGAAATGTCTATGAAATGGAAAGCAACGGAAATAGCATATCAAATCAATATGCAAACAGACGTATCGGCGCGGCAAGCAGCGATGTTGATGGGCGTCCCAAACCTGCCGACAGCAGAAAGTTGTGTCCACATTAATGCGACGGTTAAAGTCTATGGAATTGGTAACAATGCGGTGGTGGAAATGCCAGAAATTTTGGCGGGACAGTGGATAGACGCTAATTTGCTGATTGATAAAACGTTGTTTGACAGTAGCCATATCACGGTACTATATAATGGCGCTATCGTGCAGTTTGACACGCAGCCACGGCTGGAAAATGATACGACAATGGTACCTATTCGCGGTATTATGGAAGCGGCAGGAGTGCCATCCAGCCAAATTGTTTATGATGGCGATATTGGAAAAGTGACGATTCAGGACGAAGGAAAAACCATTGAACTATTTTTGGGAAGTACTGCCGCCTTTGTTAATGGAAGGGAAATACAATTATTATGTGCAGCATATGAGACGGAGGGCCGCACTTTTGTTCCGCTGCGGTTTGTATCGGAGGAACTAGGGTTTAAAGTGGAATGGACAGGACTGGATCAGCCGAATGGGATTTGTAATGGCGGCGTGGTCTGGCTGGAAAGGTGATGCTATGAACTGCAGGAAATATGAGAAAGGAAACTTGCGCGATCAGGTCATGCAAGCAATACAGCAGGATATAGCAATCAGCGGTTTTATGTTTCAGCAGCAGGAAGGTGCGCTGGATGCGGAACACCTGGAACTGAAACAATGCGCGCTTAGACAGGTAGCGCTCCGGGATAGTAAACTGCTGCGTCCAGACTGGACGGACGTTGTGCTGGAAGACTGCGATTTATCAAACGCTGTACTGCGAGACGGCTCCTTTTATAAAGTGACGCTGCGGCGATGCAAACTTGTGGGAACGGATTTGTCTGGTTCCTTTTTACGCGAGGTTACGATGGAAGAATGTTCCTGCCGTTATTTGAATTTATCGTTTGGGCAGTGGCGAGAGGTGACAATGCGAGACTGTGATTTTTCCCAGGCAAGTCTCGATCATGTGAAACATAAAAATTGGAAAATGGCGGACTGTAATCTGCGGCAGACAAATTTGTCGCAAACATTATTGGGTGGAATGGACTTGTCATCTTGTGAAATTGGGGGTATCCTCTTGCACGGAGAAGAACTGCGCGGTGTGATGGTTTCAGAGTGGCAGGCGCCGGAATTGCTGCGGTTTTTAGGTGTGGATATAAAAGAATCCTAATGGATATTCTTGCGTATTTTGTAACGAGGTTTCATGAAATAAAAAACGGGCAGGACCGCAAGGATCCTGCCTGTTTTGCAGTGAAATGAAACCACAAAGGGCACATTTTTAAAAATTATCTGCAGTTGCAATTGCGATTATTGTTGTTCCGATTTCTATCTCTGTCATGGTCTTTGCAACGGTCGCGATCTTTGTCGCAGTCGCAATTTCTATCACAGTCGCGGTCAGCTTCCCTATCCCTGTCGCAGTCGCGCTCTCTGTCGCGATCCACTTCAATAGCATTCAAAATAACTTTTCTATCAATCAACGTTTCGATGGTGTTGGTTGGGCTGATAATCAGTGTACCTGTCAGACGCAATTGGTCGTCTCCGTCAACGAAAAGACGCGGAGCAATGAGCTGTGCATCATAGCAGAAATCAAATGTCATCAGACCGGTATCCTGACAGGTCAGGAATGGAATGCAAATGTTATTCGTAAAAATATTAGTTGGATGATTTGTTGTTTCAAAGTCAGCATTCCGAATGACTATTTTAAATCTGAATGCGCCGCGAGAAGTAGTGACTATGCCGCACAAGATGTATTCTGCAATAAATTTGACGGTTGTTCCGCAGGGCTCTACCACAACAGCAACTTTAGATCCCTCTCTGTCGTCCT
>CBCTHD010000340.1:0-3271 GCA_965146615.1 uncultured Clostridia bacterium | reverse complement strand
CTTCCGCACCCTTGGAATAAATTTGCTGCAAGTAATCTTTGTTGTTCATATAATCATTAAATTTATCCTGAATCGGCTTGATGTGGCTGACGACTGCCTCGCCGACTGCCAGCTTAAACTCGCCATAACCTTTGCCGGCAAATTCCTTTTCCGCGTCTTCAATTGTTTTATTCGTCACAACGCTGTAAATTGTCAGCAGGTTGTTGATGCCGTCTTTGCCCTCGCGGAATGCGATTTCCGCTTCGCTGTCCGTTACGGCGCGTTTGAATTTGCGAATCACCGTGTCAGGGTCGTCCAACAGAGAAATATACGCATTTTCGTTGGCGTCCGACTTGGACATCTTGGCGGACGGATTTTGCAGGCTCATGATTTTCGCGCCCACTTCGGAAATGTAGGGCTTCGGTATCGTAAAGGTATCGCTGAGCGCATGGTTAAAGCGCTGCGCAATATCGCAGCAAATTTCCAAATGCTGCGTCTGGTCTTTTCCCACCGGCACCAAATCCGCCTGATAAAGCAGGATGTCCGCTGCCATCAAAACAGGATAGGTAAACAGTCCGGCGTTGATATTATTCGCATTTTTAGCGGCTTTATCCTTAAATTGTGTCATGCGGCTAAGTTCGCCCATTTGTGTATAACAATTCAGCACCCAGCTGAGTTGTGTGTGCTCCGGTACATGAGACTGGAAAAAGAGTAAACTTTTTTCCGTATCCACGCCGCAAGCCATGAGCAGTGCCATCAGCTCCAGCGAACGTTTGCGTAAATCCGCCGGCGTCTGACGCACGGTAATCGTGTGCAGGTCCGCCAGCATATAAAAGCATTCAAACTCGTCCTGCAGCGCCGCCCAGTTGCGGATTGCACCGATATAATTGCCCAGTGTGATGATGCCCGACGGTTGAATACCGCTTAAAATTCTAGGTTTTTTATCCATAACGTAGGATTCCACTCCTTATTGAGAAAAATTTAGAGAGACTCGCGAATGACATCGCTCATGGTTTGAATTGCCCAGTCGATTTTGTCCTCCGCAACCGCTGAGTAGTTCAGGCGCATGTAACGCGTTGGCGAATCAATGTCCACCATGCAGGTGTTGCCCGGCACGAACGCCACTTTGTGTTCCAGGCAGCGCGACAAGAGTTCGTTGGTGTTGGAGCCTTCCGGCAGCGTGCACCACAGAAACAGTCCGCCTTCGGGACGGGTGTAGGTGCAGCCTTCCGGAAAATACTTGTCCAGCGCATCCAGCATGATGTTGCATTTGCGGCCATACAGCTTGCACAGGCGCGCGATGTGTGCGTCCATGTCGTATTGTTTCATAAATTCTGCCGCCATCATTTGGTTGAGAATGGCGGTATGTACGTCATTGACCTGTTTGACAACAACGATGCGTTCGATAATATCTTTTTGTGCAGTGACCCAGCCGATACGCAGTCCGGGCGAGAGAATTTTGGAGAATGTGCCGCAGTAAATAACGCGGCCGTCCGGGTCCAATGATTTGATGTTCTTTTTCGCTTCGCCTGCAAAACGCAAATCGCCATAGGGATTATCTTCAATGATGTATACGTCATATTTCACTGCCAGGTCAATGAGACGCCGGCGTTTTTCGTCGCTCATGGTAATCCCTGTCGGATTTTGGAAGGTGGGAATGGTGTAAATCAGTTTGATGTTCTCGGTTTTCAACAAATGCTCTACCATATCTAAATCCATACCGTCCTCCAATACAGGCACATCAAATAGCTTCGCGCGGTAAGAACGCGCGGAATTGAGCGTGCCAATAAAGGAAGGGCGCTCCACGATAATGCCCTCGCCATCGTTCACCAGTGTTTTGAAGGCTAGGTCGATTGCCTGCTGTGCGCCCGTTGTGATAATGGTATCATCATATTCTTTGAGATTATTGACCGTGCGGGTACGTTCCACCACCATGTCCCGCAGAGGTTTGTAGCCTTCTGTCACACTGTATTGCAGTGCAGCCGTGCCCTGTTCGCGCAGAAGAGTTGCGCTGATTTCCGCCAGTTCTTCTGTTGGGAAAGATTCCGGCGCCGGCGCGCCGCCCGACAAAGCAACGATGTCACCTTTCGCCATCAATTTAAACATTTCACGAATGGCGGAGGCTTTCAGATCGACCACTCTATCTGCAAATTTTTGTGTTTCTTTCATCTTCTATACACCTCTTTTTTTGTATATCCTTTCAGGTCTTTTTTCATTTTACAATCTTTACCCTATATTCTACCAAAAAACGAGTCAAAAAGCAATGTTTTTTTTCAGAATACAAATTTTTCGAGTTCCCGGCTCATATGATAACGGTAGGGGCGGCGCGGAACGCCGCACTATGGAGGAGGGATTGCATGACGAAAAAGAAAAAAATCATCACGGGCGCGCTGTTTATCGTGTGCCTACTATGTACGGTGGTATGGAGTGGCAATTTGTACAGTGTGGCGGTAAACTGCGCGCATAAATACACGTTTGAAGATGTGAAAACAGAAACGGACGCCGCAGCGTTCCTGCTGCAATTTGGATGGGAGGTGGAAATTCCCGCTATTGAAGCGGAAACGTTCACGCTGCCCCCGTCGTTTAACCAGGTCTATAACCGCTACAACCGCATGCAGAGCAGCATTGGACTGGATCTCACACCCTATATGGGCAAGACGGTGGAACGGCGCACCTATACCGTGACAAACCACCCGAAGTCCGGGACGGACAACGTGCGCGCCAATCTTCTTTTCTATGAAGACAAGGTAATTGCGGGCGATATTATGAGCGTGAAGCTGGACGGATTCATGCATTCGCTGGCGGGAGAGGACTACCCCTATTAAAAAGACAAAAAAGGCGGCGCGCTGCCGGGTCGGGCGGACGGCTGCCGCCTTTGATTTTGCTGTTGTTTTTTTCAAAACAGTATGGTATAATAGACTTAAATGAAACATATTTGGAGGAACACAATGGAACGGCTGGATAAAATTTTAGCGGGCGGCGGCCTGGGCTCGCGCAAAGAAATCAAACAGCTTTTGCGCAGCGGCGGCGTGCTGGTGGACGGTCAGGAAGTGCGTGACCCATCGCTGCACATTGACCCTGCCACGGCACAAATCACAGTGTTTGGCAAGCCGTTTCACTATCAAAAGTTTCTCTACTTAATGATGAACAAACCGGACGGTGTGGTATCGGCAACGGAGGATAACCGGTTTCCCACAGTGGTGGATTTGCTGGACGAGGAAGCGCGGCGGTTTCAGCCGTTTCCGGTGGGGCGGCTGGACCAGGATACGGAGGGATTGCTGCTGCTGACCAA
>CBCTHD010000339.1:0-3294 GCA_965146615.1 uncultured Clostridia bacterium | reverse complement strand
ACAGCGGCGCGTTGGAGTGAGAAACGGTTCCCTTTTAATTTCTGCCCCTTGGACGCGCGCAGCAAATGGTCAACATGCTGCGTGGGAACGTCAACAAAACTATACCGCTGCAAGACTTTAATATTTTTGACTTCATCATCTTTAAGGCTACCAAGCCCGGTTATCATTTGTATTAAATCGCCGGCGCCCACCTTCTGTTCTGAACCTAGACTGATAAACAGGCGTGTTCGCTTTCCACTGCCTTTACTGCCGGAGCGCTTAGAATTACCAGAGGATTCGCCGCTGTTAGAAAAGGGATGATTTTGAATGATTTCTTCCAAGCTGCCGCCCGGCTGATCGCTTAATATGGTTTTAATCAACGCACAGGCAATCTGAACAGAAGTACAGTCCTGCGCGTCCATGATTTGGTCCATAATTGGTTCGTATTCTTCCACATCGTCTTCTTGTAAAATTTTTTGAATACTTGCAACCAGCTTTTCTACACGGGAGTTTACCAGAGAACGGTTGGAGGGGATTTGACCCGAATGAATTTTTGTTTTTGTATAGTGCTGGATATTTTTCAGTTGGATAAAATCCTGACGTGAACTGACAAAACTGAACGCCAACCCTGCTTTGCCGGCACGTCCCGTCCGTCCGATCCGGTGGACATAATATTCTGTATCCATCGGAATATCGTAATTAAAAACCGCTTCCACACCCGAAATATCAAGACCGCGTGCCGCAACATCCGTTGCCACTAACATCTGAAAACGCCCGCGATGAAAACCGGAAATAACATGATTACGGGTTTCCTGATTCATATCGCCATGCAGACCTTTGACAGGATAACCGCGTAGCTGCAGCGCACTGGTCAATTCGTCTACCTGCTTTTTGGTGTTGCAAAAAATCAGGGCAAGCTGCGGCTGGTGAGATTCGCACAACCGGCACAATAAATCAACTTTTTTTTGCTTCGGAATTTCATAATAATATTGTTCTATAGCCGGAACCGTAATAACCGTTTTGGAAATGTTAATATGTTTAGGGTGAGTTTGATATTGTTTTGCAATATCCAAAATCGGACCGGAAATAGTTGCGGAAAACAGTAACGTCTGACGTTCTTCCGGCAAATGATTCAAAATGAATCGGATATCCTCCAAAAATCCCATGTTCAGCATTTCATCTGCTTCGTCCAAAACAACAGTACGTAGCGCAGCAGTGGAAATCGTTTTGCGTTTCAAATGATCTATGATGCGTCCGGGCGTACCGACAATAATCTGAATGCCGCTGCGCAACCGCCGAAGCTGACTGCCAATGGGTTCACCACCATAAATTGCGGTACATTTGATTTGCGGCTGGTATTTAGAAAAGTCTTTGATTTCACTGCATACCTGCAATGCAAGCTCGCGGGTGGGACACAAAATGAAAACTTGGGGTTTTTTGATACGCGGATTTAGTTTTTGCAACACCGGCAAGGCAAATGCTGCCGTTTTCCCCGTCCCCGTCTGTGATTGGGCAATCACGTCCCGCCCGTCCAAAATTGCGGGAATGCTTTGCGTTTGAATATCTGTTGGAGATTCATACCCCTTTTCCACCAACGCCCGCAGCAAAGACTGTGATAAGCCAAGATGGATAAAATCTGTTTGTTGCATACTGCTCTAATACCTCTTTATCTATTTTTATTAAAAATATTTCATCGTGAATCATACTATTCGCCCCTGCGCACAGAGGTGGTTCCGAACCGTATCCCGGCAAGAAACTTCCTCTGCGATTAGACACACTGCGTTTATTATACCATAACTGCGGAGCAGTTTGGTGTAATTTTGCGCATCGCCGGTTCCGAGCGTCAGCGTCGGAACGATTCGGCGGCGCTTTTTAATTTATAATAGACACACTGTGTCTATTATACCACAATTTTATGGCGAACTCAATATTTTATAAATATTTTGTAACATTTAAACAGAATTCCCTATTGCGATGGACGGCATATTAGCAGGAACTATGGATTTTTTGGCGGATATATATTAAAAATAAAGGAAAGGAATGTGGATTCCGATTTTGCTGTTTTAAGGCAATGGAAGCCTATAAAAGACTGCCCCAGTTTTGTTGATAGCACAAACTGGGGCAGTTGTAAATTTACTTCTGTTTTACAAAAACGATCCTATTTTTATTCCATTTACGCAATTGGTGCGTAAAATTTTTCTTCGTAGTATTTGTAATCCGCTTCAAACTCTGCACCGCCGCGTTCTGTCGCTTGCCGCGTATAGCCGTGCATGTCAAATTCGTCCGTCGCACTATGTTTCTGGGCGATTGTCATCGCAATATTGCTGCAATGGTCGCTGACGCGCTCTAAGTTATTAATTGCTTCCAGGAAGTTCACACCGCTGCGCACGGAACACTCTTGTTGTTTCAGGCGGGCGATATGTTTCTTTTTCAGCATGATGTTGAATTTATCAATAACCTTTTCCAGCGGTTCCACCTTGCGAATTAAATCCAAATCATCCTCTTGAAATGCTTGGAACGTTATATGCAGGATTTCCAGTGTAGCGTCAAACATGGCATTCAACTCCTGTTTTGCCTTTTCGGAAAACAGGGACCCACGTTTAATATCATCCAGCGCAAGACCTGCAATGTTGTAACAGTGGTCACCAATTCGCTCAATATCCGTAATAGCATGGAATAAGCCAGAAACAACTTTACTTTCTGTTTCGGTTAAATCGCGATCTGTAATAAGCACGAGATAGTTGTTGAGCTGCACCTCTAGTTCATCAATAGCATCTTCGTTTTTGGCTATTTTCTTTGCATCTTTTTCATTGTTATTGACCAAGGCGTTTTTCGCCAGCGTCATATTTTCAATCGCCAGGCGCATCATAGATATCGTTTCGTTGTGGCACTGTCCAATAGCAACAGCCGGCGTCGTCAGGAAACGTTTATCCAGTACGCTATCTTTGGCGGGCGTCACTTCTTCGCCGCGGTTGCCAACTGTGAGATTGGCAAGATAGATAAGCAGTTTGGAGAAGGGGAGCAGCATCAATGTACAGATGATATTAAAGAGCGTATGGATATCTGCAATGCTGCCGCGCGTCATGGTTGTGTTCCAGAATGGAATATCCACAAATGCATGTACAGTGTATAAGATAACTGTACAGACAACCGTTCCGATAATGTTAAAATAGATGTGTATCATCGCTGCTTTTTTGGCGTTTTTAGAAGCGCCGATGCTGGCGATCAGCGGAGTGACGCAGGTGCCGATGTTCTGGCCCATAATGATGGGAAAAGCGGAGGCATAGGTGATCATACCGGTGGAACTCAGCGCCT
>CBCTHD010000338.1:0-3300 GCA_965146615.1 uncultured Clostridia bacterium | reverse complement strand
GTTATGTACCTCCCGTATGCGTCCTCGCCGCCCGACGCATCCTCCTTCGGCGTGATATACAGGGCTTTGCTGTCAAAGAGCTGCAGCAGGTTCACGGCGCGAATATGATTTTCCGAGCCGGTGGTGAGCTGTGCGCTGCCCATGATGGAAATATCGCTTCCCGCATAGGCGCTTTCGTCCCACTCCGGTCCCTGCCAGAAATTCGTGCCGAGGAAGGAACCGCCGCCTGCTTCTTTTTCGGTATGATTTTTTGCGTCCGCACTGTTGAAGGAATTTCGCTTGGTAAAGTCGCCCGGCGAATACAGGGTAACGCCGCTGGTCACGCGGTTATCCGAAGCGTCCACTTCGTTTGCGGCGCTGACTGTTTCTCCGCGAACAGCGTCGACCGGAAGCGTCAGATCTGTTCCTGAAAAATCCGTCAGCTCCAGATTTCCCAGCGTAATATCTCTCGAAACCTCTACCGTCCCGCCGGAAACATAGGGCATCACGTACAGTACCTGGGCATAACCGCCGAAAAAGGCATAGTCCGTGATTCCCAAACCGTTGTCTCCTGTGCCGCCCCACATATTGCCGGCGGGGAAAGCGTAGTCGTCCAGGTCGAAATCATAGTTGTTCAGCGTAAAGGTATAAACGCTGTTTGCGTCTGTTGCCGAAGAGGTTGTTTTGCTTGTTCCGTCAACAACGGTCAGGCTCCAGTCGCCGCTGTCATAAACACTCTGCGAGTCATTTCCGGCGCCGGAATAAGCGCCGGGCGCCACACGCACGCCCTCCCGCGACTCATGGATATTGTTCCAAAGCAGATTTCGTCCCATGGCGCCCTGCGAAATATCCCCCTGCCACTCACGAACGCGGCCGTCTTCATACTCATATGTGTAATTGCCGGTGATATTAGGCCGATAATCCCAAAGAACAGCGGAATATCCGGAGGTATCGGGATTCCCCGCAGTCACCTTCGTGTTCACATTCAGATCCAGGTCAAAGGTAATTTCGCCCACCGGCAGAGAACAGCCCTTATAGCCTTTGCCCTCCTCTGCGGAAGCGGCAAGACCGGCGGTGATACCCAGACCGTTCATGCGTCCGTACCGGATGTTTTTCAGGTTTTCCTTCTGCTCAGGCGTCAGTGCGTTATACAGGTCTGTATAATCCGCGTATTCCGTATCGCCGCCTTTTTGAACTGTTCCGCTTTGCACATAAGCGGACGGATCAACCTTGTCGTAGTTCTCTCTCAGTCGTCCCGCCGCCTCCAGATAAGCCCGTACATTTTCGTCCGTCACTTCCGTGCCGGTACTGAAATCAAACCAGCTTGAATAGTTAATATATTCATCGGCTTCTTTCAGCATCATGTTACTGTGCTTCAAAATCCTGGTGAAAGACGCCGATCTGTTTAGACGGATAATACCGTTTCTGAAATTCCATGACCATGTTTAAAAGCAGTCCACTGTCTTTCCCGCCGGAAAAGGAAACAAAAATATTGTCAAATTCCCGAAAGATAAAGTGCATCCTTTCCTGAAAGGCGTCATATACATTTTTATCACAATATTGCCGAATCATAGAATTGTTCATTTTTGCTTGATCCTTTATTTACTCTTTAGTAGTTTGATAATTCTCTTTTTTACTGAATGGCTGTGGTTTTTATTTGTGGTATTTGCCCGTTATCTTAAGCTAAGCAAAAGCGTTGAATGCGTCTTGGTTCGGCATATAGATTTTCCCTTATAGGAAAAAGCAACCTGTATTCAGACTCAAAAAATTACATCTTATCGCATTTATCGTGCGTCCGCATATAAATCAAAATAACACTCCTGTTTTGCATACAAAAAGCAGAACTTGCGACAGATTGCAAGCAAGAGCAGGGAGCTACCGTTCCTTGCGCTTTGGAATATAAGTCAGATGCTATCAATAAGTAAACATATCCGGCGTTTTAACGGTACGACCCTCGTTAACATTATACTTTTTCATAAAATCACGTGCGGAGTCTAAAATGAACCTGTAGCAATTGGCCCAAACTTCGCCAAATCCTTTAATGTCTTTCTGCAAAAGGTTCCGATAAGCCTCAGATGTCAGTGTTTTAAGATGAGTTAAAATAACACTGTCCCATGAACAATAGATAAAATAGAAACCCCATTCGGTAATTTTACTGGTTTCAACAAAAATACTGCGCAATGGTTTCAGATTTAAATGCTCCAACACTGCATGAAACAATGTTTTAAACGAAAGGGTGTTTGGCTGTTGGAATTGTTCAGCCAAAGAAACCAATTCTTTATTATTGAACCGTGGTACAACACATGCTGCAACAGGATGGGCAAGTAATATCATAAGCTGCAGAGCATAAAGATAATATAATGCATTTTGTCTGAAAACACGATTGGATAAAGCCGCAGATGAAGGACGGCTATCAGGCCATAAAACCTGTGTACCTTTTGCGTTCAAGGTCTTTGTATATCCCTGTGTTTCCAATAAGTCCAGCGCTTTTCTTATGGTGTAGACAGACACTCCGTATTGCCCGGCAAGCTGTGCTTCAAAAGGCAAAAAAGTCCCGGTTGGATATATCCCTTTGCCGATTTTCAGAATCAAATCGCGAACGATTCGCATATAGTTATAGTCCTTATGAAATGGGTTCCAATCGAATTGAATATCGATTTGTTCCGGGCTTTGTGTAACACAATTTTCCAAGCGCCTTAAGGTTTCAGAAACTGCTTGGTATAATTTTTCGTATATTGATTTTAATTGGCAATATTTTTTATGAGGATCGGTTCCGCGCAGCAAATTAATTATCTGTTTCAATTCAGTTTTTTCGTTTAAAAAATTTTCTCTAAACAAATCGCACTGCTCTAAGAAAAAGGCTAAATACCCATTCATTTCAAAAATGTTGTGAAGAGTGCATAGCAAGGGATTTCCGCTTCCCCTTAATATATCCTTTTCAAAAGAAACTAATATTCTCCATTCATTCGTGTACACCTTTTTCTTAACAACTTTCACAGTCTGATCATAATGTTCCATCACTTCCAATTCGGTGCCTCGCGAAACAAAAGTAAGCAAGACCGGCATTAGGAGAGCAAAGGTTTGATACACCTCCAAAATACCGTCCCGTTCTGCTAAAATGGTGTTAATTGTCGGATTTTTCGAAACGCATCTGTTGCACTCAAGTACTATCGGCGCCTGCCTGGGTCTGGTTTCAATCATCCCTTCTAGTTTTAATGCCTTTAACACACAATTTATGGTATAAATGCCCACATGGTATTCTTCGCACAGCTTTTTGGCAGAAGGCAGTTTGGAACCGGGTGGAAATTGCCCGTTAATAAT
>CBCTHD010000337.1:0-3306 GCA_965146615.1 uncultured Clostridia bacterium | reverse complement strand
ATAAAACCATCGATGCTGTCCACATCTTCCGGGACTTCTGCCGTTTCATGTAAATCTTTTACAGGCGCCAGACTAGCCTCACGCGCCTCTACTGGGTTAATCAAATACTGACGGACTGCGGTAAATTCTTCCTCTGAAAGTGTTCCCTTCAATGCGACAATTTTCGCGTAACGAATGGTTGGGCGCGTTTCACAGGTCAAAATCTGCATACATTGCTGGGCGGAATCAGCACGCTGGTCAAACTGTCCCGGCAGGAATTCGATGCCAAATACCCGGCTGCCTTCCAAGTCCGGAAGCTGTTCATAACAGTTGTCTACCGGCGGCTCCGAAAAAACAGAATATACCGCTTGACGGTACTGCTCCTCGCTCAATCCTTCCACGTCATAACGGTAAAAAATTCTGACGTTTTCCAGCCCGCGGATCAGCAAGTTCTTTTTTAGGTCTGTGTAAATGCCTTGTGCCTCTACATCAAATCCGCTTTTTTTCTCCACATAGATTCGTCTTACCATTTCTCTGCCTCCTATAGAATAAAACGTGAAGCATCGCTCGCGTTTTCTTAGTTTGCCACAAAAAGGGTTCCCGTTTCTTTTCCGTCGAGTATATCATACAGGATTTCGGGATTTTTTCCGTTGTTGATACAAGTATGTATGCCGGCGCCGGTCGCTATTTTAGCTGCCAGAAGTTTCGTAATCATTCCACCTGTTCCGTTTTTGGTTCCAGCGCCGCTGGCAGTCTGCAATATATCTTCGTCAATGTCCTTTACCATGGTAATCATCTTTGCATGTTTATTTTTACGTGGATCGCTGTCAAATAGCCCATCAATGTCACTGAGCATAATCAATATATCAGCCTCCACCAGTTTTGCAACAATGGCCGAAAGCGTATCATTGTCACCAAATTCTGCTTCTTCTGTAGAAATGGTGTCATTGGCATTGACTATGGGTAAAACGCCATACTCCAGCAATGTTTCAAATGTAATTTTAGCGTTTTCCTTACTTTTTTCCATCTGAATCGTATCTTTTGTCAAAAGAATCTGCGCGACATTGTGGCCATATTTGTGAAACAACTGACCGTAATAATTCATCAGCTCACACTGTCCCACAGCAGCAGCTGCCTGCTTATCTTTTGTGTCGGAAGGCCGCGTCATCATGCCTAGCACACCGGCACCAACGCCTATAGCGCCGGAGGACACTAATATCAATTCTTTACCGGAATTTTTGATGTCGGAAAGCACCTCTGCCAGCCGTTCAATGCGTCGCAGGTTTAGCCCACCAGTTCCATACGCCAGCGTCGAGGTTCCGACTTTCACAACAATTCGTTTTGCCTGTCTAATTGTTTGATAAATCACAAAATCCCCCACCTTTTATTTGTCTAATTTTTTTCTGATTTTTAAAACCGCCATAATGACCGGTATGGAAATAATCACTGCAAAAATCGCTTCAATGCTGCCGTTGATGAGACAAACGGAAGCAATTACGCCACCCGCCGCAGCAGGTTCAATGCCTTTACTAGCAGCAAACTGTCCGACATAGAGGAGATAAATCATACCCATTACGCCGCAGGTATTCACCAGAGACCCAACCGCAGCGCCCGCGCCCACCGCTACATATTGATTGTGACTGCGAAAGAGCCTGTATCCATAATAAGAAAGAACGCCAATGAGGATTCTGGGCAGCACTGATACTAATGGATTTATCATAGCAAAAGACAATGCGGACGGCGCCGTCATATTTTGGAAAATGCTAAACAAGCCAAAAATCAGCCCCAAAATACCGCCGACAACAGGACCCTCAAGAATTGCGCCTATTACAACTGGAATCTGCATGGTTGTCGCCTTAATAGTAGGAAGCTGAATAAAGCCAAGCGGCGTCACACCCAGCACAATGGTTATGGCAGACAGTAATCCTATGGTGGCCAGACGTTGTGTGGAAAAGAAACGCTTTGGGCGATTCATGTCATGTTCCTCCCTCTCATGTATCCAAACAGTCATGTAATTTCAACATTATACTGCTTCCATTCCAATTAGCAATTGTTTTGCTGCAGCATATTGATCGTCCACAGATACTAGAATATCTTTGCAAGCATTTTCTAGGCTGATTTGTGTCGCAATATCGCAAATGCCCGTCTGCGGAAGTCCCATTTCTGCCTGAAATTGTTTTAAAGCATAAATGGTATTGCCATTCCACGTTTTATCCTGATAATCTCCTGTATAATAATCCAACAAAGAGAGTCGTTCCTTCACAGCTTGGATTTCAGTTTCTGTGCTTGCTGCATGAATTTCCTTCTCCCCGTCCAGCGGCGTACGATCCGGATGCTCCGCATAGGAAACCACGCGGTTTTCTACAATAATATCCGGCGTAATACCAATGTGGTTTACTTCATTTTTGTTCGGCGTTACATAGGTACCGACTGTCAGCTTAATACCGCCGCCATAGAACAGCGGCTGCGTAATTTGCATACTCCCCTTGCCAAATGTTTGCGTACCGACAATAGTTCCTGCACCGGTATCCTGAATGGCACCTGCAAACAGTTCCGACGCACTGGCGCTGTTACCGTTGACCAGCACCGCTAATTGATATTTCCCCGGATTTTCATTTACCACAGTATACGTTTCATTCAGTTCGGGATTGATAAATTCCAAATGCGTCACCGGCCCGGAGGGAATGAACAATGCAGCCATTCTCATGACAACATCAGTTCCACCCGGATTGTCACGAATATCAAATATGATTTTATTCACATTCGCTTCATCAAAAGAAGCTAATGCTTCCTGTAATGCAGGATAGGACTGTTCGTTAAATGAATACAGCGTTATGACACCTATTCCATCTTCAATACTGCTATATAAATCCGGTGAATTAATCGCTTCTTTTGTCAAGTTGAATTCCAGCAGTTCCTCTCCGTCGGATTTCAATCGTTTGACCACAAGTTTCACGGAAGGGTTGTCTGCCTTTAAAAGCGCTGTAACATCATCAAATGTCTTCCCGCTAACAGGGGTGCCGTCAATCTCCCAGAGCATATCGCCCGCTTGAATACCGGCTTTTTCTGCAGGAGAATCCGGAAATATTTCACTGGCAAAAAAATCAGAATAGGAAAGCGTTACGCCGATACCAATACCACCATAGGAGCCTTCGCCCGATTCGTTCCACTGCTGGTAAACATCAGGCGAAAGATATGCACTATATGGATCTAAAATGCTGGTCATTCCGGTGACTGCCGCCTCAAACGTTTCTTCTCCGGTTTGCGCCATATATTTTTTGGTCGCGTTTATCAATTCTGTCTTGGTCACACCATAGCGATAGTTTT
>CBCTHD010000336.1:0-3312 GCA_965146615.1 uncultured Clostridia bacterium | reverse complement strand
GACCGACGAGCGGTGGCAGCGGCGGCGGTGGCAGCAGCGGTGGTGCACGAGTTGGAAACGCAGGTCTGGTTGGAGCGCAAACCACTCCTGCCGACAATGCAGAGACACAGCCAACGGAAGAGACGTTGGCAGAAGAGGTGAACGGGCATTGGGCGCAAACGGAAATCACATTCCTGATTCAACAAGGTATTGTGCGCGGAGACGAAAACGGCCTGCACTTACAGGAAGCGATTACCAGAGCAGAATTTATGGCGCTGCTGATTCGCAGTCTGGGCATTGCGCCGCGTGCGTATGTAGGCGGTTTTGAAGATGTCTCGGCAACCGATTGGTATGCGGACACCGTTCAGGCGGCGGTTGATGCGGGAATTGCGCAGGGAGACGGCGAAAAGATGATGCCAAACGATGTCATCACCAGAGAAGAAATGACCAAAATGTTGGCGGCGGTATGCGCGGACCAAATTGCTGATACAGAAAATACGACGCATCAGTTTACCGATAGTGACCAAATTTCCGCTTGGGCAAACAGTGCGGTTGGCGATGTAGCGACGCTGGGAATCATAAAAGGATTTGAAGACGGAAGTTTCCGTCCCCAGGAACATTTGCTGCGCGAGCAAGCCATGGTGGCAATTTACCGGCTTTTACAGTTGACAAAGTAACAAAAACGGAATAGATAAGATGGCATAAGCGTCAGGAATGTATCTGGCGCTTATGCCTGTAGATAAAATGAAAAGGAATATAAATAGGGGGATGGGAGTCCCCTTCGTGCTAGCTTGTAGACTTATGCCTAAACAGTTATAGAAGGCAACGAGCAAAAGGAAGGAAGCGGATTATGGAGCGGATTTGGTTGAAACAGCCGGCGAGAGAATGGGAAGAAGCGCTGCCAGTTGGAAATGGAAGTCTGGGCGCAATGGTGTATGGCAGAGAACAGGTAGAACGGATTGATTTTAATGCAGATACGTTTTGGGCAGGCTATCCACATAACAAGATGGAGGGCGTTGACAGCGGGTGGCTGGAAACGGCACGCCATGCGCTGCGCGCGAATGATTATGCGACGGCGGAAAAAATAGTGCATCAGCACATGCAGGGTGAGGAGGTGAACGGCTATCAGCCGGTGGGTACCTTATATATCGATTATCAAATTCCAAACAAAGGCACCTATGGTTTTCGTAAGCTGGAATTGGAAAACGGCGTGCATCATACGCGGTTTTGTGCAATGGGAAGGGAATATCATACAGAAACATTTGTAAGTTTTGCACATGATGTTATTGCAATTAAAGTAACGTCCGACAAGCCGACTTATTTCAGCGTTAGACTGGAAGGACATTATGTCAAAGAACGGGAGCAACTAGGCGGTGCGTTAATTCTTCGCGGACAGGCGCCGGAAATTTCCAATCAACTCGCGTATTATTATCCCGAACGCAAATTACACGAGCAGGGAAACAGAGGGGTATGGTATGAAGCGGCTGTTGCGGCAGCAAGTGACGGCACCATGAAAATGGGATGCGAAGAACTGCGGTTTGAACAGACAACCAGCCTTTTTCTATGCTTAGCAGTCTCTACAAGCTATAACGATATGAACAGTGCTCCGGTCCGCCCATTTCGTACTCTGGCGTTGCAAACGGCACAAAAAGGATTAGCTGTGGGGTATGAAATGTTAAAGGAAATGCACATTTCCTGGTTTTCCGGGCATATGGGAAAGCTAACGCTGAAACTACCGGAAACAGACAATGCCGCGCTGCCTACTGACGAAAGGAAAAAGCGCGTGCAGGACGGGGAAGATGATCCGGCATTTGCCGCACTGTATTTGCAGTTCGGGCGATATTTACTCTTAAGTAGTTCGGCCAAAGGAATGCCGGCAAATTTGCAAGGAATCTGGAATGCGGAAGAAAAAGCACGGTGGAACAGCAATTACACCTTAAACATCAATTTGCCAATGAATTACTGGTTGGCGGAAGCCGGGAATTTAAGTTTTTGCCATACACCGTTGTTCTCTTTTCTCGAACAGGCGCAAAAAAATGGAAAAAAGGCGGCGCAAGCATATTTTGGCTGCCGCGGTTTTTTCCTTGCGCACAACAGCGACCTATGGGGAAGCGCAAACCCTGTGCAAGGCTACCCCAGATGTATTGCATGGACAACCGGGGCGGCTTGGCTTTGCCGGCATATTTGGGAGCACTATCTTTATGGCGGAAATAAAAAAGAACTGGCGGAGTGTTATCCGGTGATAGAGGAAGCAGTCCGGTTTACGTTAGATTTTCTTACGGAGGACGCGGAGGGATACCGTTCTTATTACCCGTCTTCTTCACCTGAGAATGAATATCTTTGGCAGGGAGAAAAGCTGGCGGTCACCCAAGGCAGTACGATGGAATTATCCATTGTACGGGACTTGCTTGACATATTCCTGAAAACGCGGCAGGAGCTACAACTGCCTTTTGTAGAAATGGCAGAGGAGGCGGAACTGGCGCTGCAAGCGCTGCCGCCCTTCAAGATTGGCAGAGATGGCAGACTCTTAGAGTGGTACTGCGAGTTGGAAGAAGCAGATAAAGGGCACCGTCATATGTCCCATCTATATGGGCTTTATCCTGCATGGGAGTGGGAGGAAAACGCAGAACTTCGGTCAGCGGCAAAAAACTCTTTGGACTACCGGATGGAACACGGCGGAGGGTATACCGGATGGAGCGCGGCCTGGGCGACGTGCTTATATGCCCGGCTGGGTGAAGGCGATACGGCGTACCGCTGTTTGCAGAAGCTGTGGAAAAATTCCACGTTGTCGAATCTATTTGATACATGCAACGGCGTTTTTCAGATAGATGGCAATTTGGGAGCGCCTGCCGGAATTCTTGAAATGATCGCGCAAAGCCACCGGGATAGGATTGAACTGCTGCCGGCATTGCCGCAGGTTTGGAAAAACGGAGAAATCAAAGGGCTTCGGCTGCGTGGCGGCGGAGAATTGGAGATGCGGTGGCAAGACGGAAAACTGATGACGTTCCGGATCCATGGCAGCGCAAGTCTTCCGGTATACTATCAGGGAAAAAGACTACAATGAAGGTCGATACCGCGTACCATATCGGTGTCCGACCAGACGAAGGCGGGAAAAAATGTTTTTATTTCATGAATGCGAAATGAAAAGACTGCGTGAGAGAGCAAAACGACAGCCTTATATTTTCAAAATATTACAACAACCGGGCAGTTACCCGGTCGAAACGGACTGCATTATACCGGAAATCAGCCGTGGGAATTGGGGGATGTATTATTATTGTCCCAAGGATTCACATCGGTTGAAGTTCGACTGGGAAAAACCGTCAGAACATGTAT
>CBCTHD010000335.1:0-3312 GCA_965146615.1 uncultured Clostridia bacterium | reverse complement strand
CTATATGATCCGCTTGCACATTCATTCGTTTGCTTTCAACCAGTTCTGAAATGGCGCTGCGAAGCCACTGTGCAGCAATGTCAGTCTTGGCACAATCATAATAATAAATAACTTTGCGCAGAATTTTTACAAAAAAATCAAAATCTGCCACATTATTAATAAAAAAATCTTTTGTATTGGGGAACAAGTCAAATGCAGAGCCATCTTGACTGCAAAAATCAAAATGGATATGTAAAACGGTGAGCAGATCGTGAGGGTTTTGTCGAAACACGCATTTCACGGCAGAAGACAGCAATAGAATATCACCTGCACTGAAAAGACGGGGACCATAGGGGGTGTCCATTTCACCGCTTCCTTTCAAAACGGTCCATAAATCATAATCGGTCCATCTGATATTTCTTGTATCCCATGACCAGTCTGAACGGCAGTATGTAATTCCGCAAGAGTTTATTTTTATAAAAAATTGATTCATGACGTAATAATACCATAAATTGACGTTTTTGTCAATGGAAAAATAGTGAGGGAGCCTATATAATAAAGTCAAATGAAAAAGGAGGGATTTTTATGGTTACCAAAATCAAAGTTGCCATGCAGGCAAAGCGGGCCAATGAAGGAGGTTGGCCGCATATTAATTTTGATTATGAGAAATTAGGGCGGGAAGTCATCGAGGTATTAAAAGCAAAAATGCCGTCGGCAGAATTTGATTTAAAGATTTATGAAAATGCGGTTGACGCTGAAAAAGACTATCAAAACGATAAAGTTTATTATGACGGAATAGTACTTTTAATGTCAAGCAACTGGGTTGGAGTCTCACAGGTATACTGCAGGAATGCGAGCTGTGATTTTCCTGTGGTGATTGCAAATATTCCACATGCGGGAGATGGCGGATTTTTGAAGGCAATGACGGAGATTGTCAAACGGGATTTGCCGATTGCGACGGTATCTTCGCTGGATTATCAAGACATTGCAGAGACCGTTCAAAATATCGAAGTGATAAAAAAGATGAAGCACGAAAAAATCCTTGTGATTTCCAATCGGCTGCAGGAGCAAGACTCACGCTTTGCATCCATAGCGGACGCGGCTGAAAAAATATGGGGCTGTAAATTTGTATTGGAATCGAGTGATCCGCTCTTGGAAATTTATGAAAGCCTGACGGATGAGGAAGCGATCCCGCTTGCAAATAAGTGGCGATCCAATGCAATTAGGGTTGTGGAACCGGAACAGGCCGAACTTATCAAAAGTGCAAAATTGTATTATGCACTGGAAAAATTGAAAGAGAAAGAAGGCTGCAGTGCCGTTACTGTCGATTGTTTAAGCCTTTTTTATTCCGGAAAGATGTTTGCCTATCCTTGCCTGTCCTTTTTTGAGATGGGAAATCGTGGGGAAGTGGGGGTTTGCGAAGCAGATATTGACGCAACCATTACCAGTCTGTTGGCGCTGCACGGCTGCCAGAGACCGGGCTTCGTTTCTGACCCTGCAATTGATACATCGTGCGGACAAATCATCTATGACCACTGCGTCTGTTCCAATAAGGTTTTTGGCGCGAAGGATAGCCGAAGCTGTGAATATTACATAAGAAGCCATGCAGAAGATCAAAAAGGGGCATCAGTTCAGGCAATTTTACCTTTGGGGAAAGCGCTTACCACCATTAAGGTCAGTTCATGTGCCAAAGCATTTTCCGTTCATAAATCGAAAAGTGTAGGCAATGTAGGATATGATCGTGGCTGCCGTACCAAGATGGCGGCGGAAGCGAATGTTGAAGCAATCCTGCAAAATTGGGATAGCAGGATATTCGAGTGGCATAGAGTGACGATATTCGGCGACTACTACAAAAAATTTATGGATATAGCCAGACTGAAAGGATTAAAGTGTATTCGGGAAGATCAATAGGGAAGAATAAAAGGAAAAAAGCCGGGGTAGTCCCAGCTTTTTTCTTTTTATGAACTGTATCAAATGCTTTGGTATGCGCAGGTTAAAAACGCAAACAGCAGTATAAAACCATATACCGCTGCCGGCTATTACTTGTCTTGTGCTGCTTCTAAAAATGGTTGGTCACAGTCTTCATAGCACACTGCTTTTTCCGGAATATCCAGATATAAGAATGGATCCACTTTTTGTCCTTCCTTCCAGACGGCGTAATCCAAATGGTTTCCGGTTGCAATACCGGTACTACCAACGGTTCCAACCAATTCACCGCTAGATACCACATCGCCGACACTGACAGAAATATCTGCGAGATGTGCATAGTGCGTTAAAATGCCATCACCGTGATCCAGGACAACAATATTGCCGTAGCCGCTATAGCTGTTGCTGCTGTCGCCAAAACCCGCGAACGTCACAACGCCATCCGCCGAGGCGGTCACAGGCGTTCCTGCGGGTGCGGGAATATCCAACGCACCGTGCCCGTTTTTACCACCGTTATGGGAGTAACAATCAGAATTGTCACAGTCAAAAATAGCGGAAATCTGGTAATAACCCGCCAACGGCCATTGCAGCAAGTCGGACGGGTGCAGAGCTTCACTTGCCGCTTCCCAAACAGATGTAAGCGCTTCCGGCGGAATTTCTTCATCCGTCAAAATCACCGGTTGGTCATTGCCGTTATAGTAAAGGTGTTTGCCCAATAGATCCGCTACGGTGCGGATGGACAAAAAGGTACGGTCCTGGTAGATAAATGGGGCGGGGTCTACGGTTACTGTGCTGCCGTTGACCTGAAGCTCCGGGTCATCAATGGTTGCACAAATTGTCACTTCGGGATAGGTCAGCACTGCACTGCGGCTGTCGCCGTCCCATTCAACGCTGCCGCCAAACCATTCTCCGATAAATTTAACGGGGATCGCACTGCGGTCGTTACGTATGATCACGGGCGCGTCCATTTTCTGACGCTCGCCGCCAAACACAGCTGTACTGGAACCGATTTCAAATATCACCGCTCCTTGCAAATCTACAGGCGTATCCGTTGCCAAAGCCGCGGTGGGGAGCAGCAGTAAGCAAAGAAATAGGCAAAGAAAATGAATGTGTCGCATGGACATACCTCCCTATGATCAGTCTTAACTTTATTGTACAACAAAATTCGACAGAGCACAAGGTTTGTATGCAATTCGACATAAAAGCGTAAGGGCTTTGTAACAGGAATGTCATATAAAAAGATGAATTATTTTTTACAAAATGCTTCTTCAAATGACAGCGCTTCTCCAGTGTCATCATCGCAATAGATAAGTAGTTCATTTGGCGTACACTCAAAGATTGTGCACAGCGCTTCAATATTTTTATAGGAAATAGACTTTGTTTTATTGTGAATCATTTTAGTAAAAT
>CBCTHD010000334.1:0-3322 GCA_965146615.1 uncultured Clostridia bacterium | reverse complement strand
TTACCGTCGGAAAAATGTTGGAGGCGCGCTCCAAGGGAAAAACGACCGATGCGCTGAAAAGTCTGATGAAACTGGCGCCGAAGACTGCTGTGCTCATACAGGATGGCACAGAGGTTACAGTGCCAATAGAACAGGTGAAAAAGGGAGACATTTTTGTGGTGCGTCCCGGCGAGAATATCCCGGTAGACGGTGTGATTCTGGAAGGGGCAAGCGCTGTCAACGAATCGGTACTCACAGGTGAAAGTATTCCCGTTGACAAGGCAGAAGGGGATACGGTATCTGCGGCAACAGTTAACCAGTCCGGTTTTATCCGCTGTGAAGCAACAAAGGTTGGAGAAGATACCACACTTTCCCAGATTATACAGATGGTAAGCGATGTGGCGGCGACAAAAGCGCCTATTGCAAAGGTGGCGGACAAGGTTTCGGGTGTTTTTGTTCCGGTGGTTATTGCTATTGCGGCCGTGACAATTCTTGTTTGGCTGCTCTTGGGGAAGGAAATTGGTTTTGCACTCGCGCGCGGAATTTCCGTTTTGGTCATCAGCTGCCCATGTGCGCTGGGACTGGCAACGCCTGTAGCAATTATGGTTGGCAACGGAATTGGCGCAAAGAACGGTATTTTGTTTAAAACGGCGGTATCCCTTGAGGAAACCGGTAAAACACAAATCGTGGCGCTGGATAAAACGGGCACCATTACCAGCGGCGAGCCGCGCGTTACCGACATCATATCTTTGGATGGCGTCAGTAATGAAGCACTTATGACAGCAGCGTATTCACTTGAAATGAAAAGTGAGCATCCGCTGGCACGTGCCATCTTGAAAAAGGCGGAAGAGATGCATTTAAGCGGAAATGAGGTATCCGACTTTAAAGCTCTGCCGGGTAACGGGCTTACTGCATTGCAGGATAACGTACTGTTAGCAGGCGGCAATCTGAACTTTATCGGCAGCCATGCAGAAATACCTGCGAAAATGACGGAGGCGTCTGAAACCCTTGCTGAAAATGGCAAAACACCTTTATTTTTCAGCAGAGGTGGGAAACTAATTGGTATCATAGCAGTAGCAGATGTTGTCAAAGAGGACAGTCCGCAAGCAGTGAAGGAACTGCAAAACATGGGAATCCACGTGGTTATGCTGACTGGTGACAATGAGCGTACAGCGAAGGCAATCGGCAGACAGGCCGGCGTTGACGAGGTAATCGCAGGCGTACTGCCGGACGGCAAGGAAAGTGTTATCCGGCAGCTAAAACAAAAGGGTAAGGTTGCAATGGTAGGCGATGGTATTAATGATGCGCCTGCGCTGACACGGGCGGATATTGGAATTGCTATTGGTGCCGGAACGGACGTTGCCATAGATGCCGCGGATATAGTTCTGATGAAAAGTAAACTTTCCGACGTCCCGGCAGCAGTTCGTTTGAGCCGTGCAACTCTCAAAAATATTCACGAAAACTTGTTTTGGGCGTTTATTTATAATATTATTGGCATTCCTCTGGCGGCAGGCGTATGGATATCGCTGTTTGGCTGGCAGCTAAACCCCATGTTTGGTGCAGCGGCGATGAGTCTATCCAGCTTCTGCGTCGTGACTAATGCACTGCGGCTGAATTTTATAAACATTAGAAGCAGCAAAAGAGATAGAAAAATTCATGTAAAACAAAGAAAGGAAGAGAGAAGTATGAAAAAAACGTTGAAAATTGAAGGGATGATGTGTGGTCACTGTGAAGCAACTGTGAAAGCGTGTCTGGAGGAACTGCCGGAGGTAAGTGAAGCAGTAGTAAGTCATGAAAAAGGTACAGCCGAATTGATATTGAATGCCGAAATAGCGGACGAAACACTTAAGAAAGCTGTAGAAGCAAAGGGTTATACGGTTATAGCATAACGCAAACGGCTATAACTGCAAACTACAGATGAATGGGTTTTCTTTCGGATGATTTTTGCTATAGCAAGCAAGCGGTAGATCAAGAGTGTTTTGGAACTGTTTCTAATTTTGAGTAAAGTCCAAACAGAGGTAAAATAGGCTGGTAGCAGGGAGAAGTGTTCTCCCTGCTATTTGTTACCATAGCATCATTTTCGCGGTAAATCAAACTTTAAGGCGGCAGCCAGATTTAAATTTTTATTATCGAAAGATAAATTATACAGTCTGTGAATGAGTCTCCGCACCAAGCTAGAAACGGACCCAATGTTTCCCCCAATACACTCTTATGCATCTGCAAGAAATATTTCTGCTTGTTGAGAATAACCCAACCTCTGCAATAAATTTAGTATTCATTAATATAGGTAGGAAATGCATTTATTATTGTCATTTTAGTTACCATGATATGCAAAAAATCAGTATTTTAAAAGACTTTTGCGGCTTAACACTTTTTATTCTGACCAAACCAATATTTTATTGTGTCCCTGCTGCAGTAATTCAATCGGCCCAACTGTCGGAGAATCTCCACGGGGGTTCCCTAACAAATCAGAATCTATCCTGAGCGGTGAACCGTCAGGATTTTCATATGGCAAATCTACAATCCGTGGCGGCGGTAAAATTTCGGTGGTAATCAGCACAGTTGGCACAGAAAATAATTCTTCTGTAACATCTAACGCAATATAAACCTTACCGTCTTCTTCCATGATCGTTGGATTTATATCAGTATGCATAAACAACTTATCTTCTTCACGTTCAAATATTGATGCATTGCCAGAATAACAATTTTTATTAATATATACTGGTTGCTTTGCTGTATAATATTTTTCATGATCTCCATCTAATTGACTAACATTTTTAATATATTCATCCATTGATACCGGACTACCATCATACCCTGCGGTTCCTAACTTCCATTTTTCACATACTTCTCCCGTGCCGGCAAAAATATTTTGATAAAACCGTACGTCGTTGCCATACAAAAAAGCATATCCGGCAATATCTGTTGTGTGGTTGAAATGATATGGTGTCGCACGGTCCATACACTGGCGGGAATTTATTGCGCCGAATAAAAGATTATGTACATATGCCCCGCCTTGTGACGCTATGTCTAAATTACGATCCGATGCAAAAATATTATTATCTACCAGATACGGTCCATGCGATACTTCCACGAACAAATCACAGAATTTTTGACTTCCACCATTCCGATGAAGAATATTCCTGCTTACGCGAACACCCTGAGTCTGCCAATCGAGCCAAATTCCAAACATTCCGCAATCATGGATATAATTATTATGAATATAGGTATCAATTGCTGCATGGAATTTTATCCCTGCAATTTCCCACCCAAAAAACTCTTCCTGTTTCCCTATATTATAAATGTGGTTTCCATAAATTTCACTGAATGCACTACCCATATG
>CBCTHD010000333.1:0-3335 GCA_965146615.1 uncultured Clostridia bacterium | reverse complement strand
AATACGCCCATGTAGAAATATCATCTTCGTCCGCAGCGACTGAACTGCTATTCTCCGTTTCAAGCGTGATACCTGATGCCACTGCAGCGCGATATACCAACGTGGCAAGCTCTTCCCGCGTCATTAATGCGCCGCTTCCAAACATAGTCTCTGAAATTCCATTGACCAATCCCAGCTTCTGGGCAGTAGCGACATACGGATAGTACCAGCTATCTGCCGAAACATCTTCAAAATTAGTAACTGCTGAAGCATCTACCTCAAACAGGGACAAACTAGTACTTTCACAAATTCCTCTCTTGTTATCGTCGCGTCAGGTAGGAATTTTCCGTCCCCTACGCCTTGAATGACACCCATGTTGGTTAAATAAGTAATAGCATACCATGCTTCATGCGAGGGATCAACATCGTCGTAATAATCCAAGCTGACCGGGCTAGTTGCTGTCACAGACGGTGGAGCGCTGATAGAGGTTCCCGATGTTTGGGAACCGGAACCCGGTCTTGTGCTCGAACCAGATCCGGAACCGGAGCCCGACCCTGAACCGCTTGTCGTATGGCTTTTACCTTTTGCCACAGCATCTGCAAAAATCGTTTGGAACCCTTCCTTTGTGTTCATCAGAGTCGAAGTCTTGTAGGAAGCAATCACCTGATTTGCATACGATTTTTGCGTTGTTGTCAGTTGATTATATTCCGAATAATTGTCCAGACCCAAGCACTCGTAAAATTCTGCTATTACCGAAGTCAATCCACTCCATGCCGTGCTCTTGATTTTGCTCAGCGCATACGCCACTTCTACGTAGTCGGACAACTCCTCCACCGTATCAAACTCTGCTGCCGCAAGCAGTTCCGCAAATGCTTCTGTAACGGAACTTGACGCTGAATCAAGCCAAGACAGATCGATTTCAGGGAAGCAAGTCTTCAAAGTTTCAATCACGCTGTCGGCGTCTGCCGTTCTAACAAGCTCTAACTTCCGATTTTCTTCAAACACTGCAATGAAATCCGCTACTGTTTTTATGTTATTTTTCTCTTTTAGCACCGCGCTGTAAATTCTGCCGTATTTACTCTGATTGGTATAATCCTCGCTTTCAAAGCCAAGCAACCCCACGTTTTCCATAATAAGGTCGCCCAACTCCGCCGTCGTTTCCACTTCTGCCAATTTCGTCAAAAAATCATCCGCATTGATATATTCCACTGTCACTGTCTCGGAAGCTCCAATTACTCCGTCAGCGTTTTCCGCTGTTATGACTACAGTATTAGTGCCTATAACCAGCCCGGTGATTTTTATCGTGTATACGCCCTCATTTTCCGTCACCTGTGCATTTACCGCTTCCCCATTCAACATTACCCCAACTGACTTTACTGTACTGACATTTGCATTAATCACTGCTGTCAGCTCCGCCGTGCCCTCATATACCTTCATACTACCATCCGCCGGAGAAGTCACCGTCACAGTGGGCACACTCGCCGTTGTTTTTCCGCCATATACTTCAATTTCTTTGATGCGCATTGGAATATCACTGGTATCGCAGACAAATTTTATCGCCGTTGCTTTTACTTCCTCCGTAAGCTGATACGTATATGGGTCGTCACTGTTATTTGTCACGCCTACAATTTCTGTCCACTCGCCGTCTCCCAGCCTGTAATACAGTGTGAAATTCGGCACAACAGGGTCCCCGTTTCCGCCCGAATAGACCTTGATATTTTCTAATAAATATATATCAGAGGAACCATCTGCCAGGTCAATTTCCGCATAAGCACCAATGGATGGGGAACTCGAATAGATTCCGTTGACAAACCACACATTCGCTCCGGTCGTCGTTTGGTTATTTCCATCTACAATACCCGCGGCGGAACCCGTTGATAAAATGGATACCGTCACCGGTTTATTTTGTGCAATATTGGTGTAGCCCGATACATGTACGCTCACTTTTATCGGCTTACTGGCAACCTTTTCTTCTCCTTTATACGCTGTAGCCGTGACAGTATAATCTCCGAAATCGAGACTGTCTACTGTTGCAGTCCATATGTCCACGATTGCCGCTTTTTTCAACGCACTGTTCGTCACACGGATAGCACCTGCTTTTTCTGTGCTTGTTCCCAAGGTAAAGCGAAGCGCGCTAATATCCGCCGCATTGTTTTTTATGTATCCGCTAGCCAGCAATTCCCCGTCTTGAAATACCTCAATAGAGCCGCTCTCTGTATCAACATCATATCGTAGTGTAGTCCACTTACTTTTTCCCGGATAAACATCAGGAATATCCTTGGTAGTCTCACTGCTTCCGTCGCTGCAGCTAAAAGTCCCAGTGCCGGTAGGAGTATCTATCTTTAGCCCAGCCGCCGGATTCCCATTTGAATCCAGCAGTTCTATCAGCGTTGTACAAGGAACAACATCGTACCATAAATCATGTTGTACCGAAAGCGTACCCGTTGCAGAATATGGATTTTGTGGATCGTCCGTCACAAACCACTTGGTAATTTCAACCGGTTCCGCCTGGGCTTTATGTACCAGACGAACATTTTGGTTAGCAGACCAAGTGATTGGCCCTACTGCATCTGTCGGTGCAAATAACAATTTATCTGCCTGTTCTTGTGCAGAAAATGGAATTGTTTCGATAGATTGATATTTATTTGTTTCCGCGCCCTTTGTAGCGCTGATTGTCTCATTGCCCACAGTAAACTCTACTGCCGTTACTTCTTCCTTGTTGCCAGAGACCGCTGCCTCAAGTGCTAAAGGAGTTCCCGGATCCAGTCTTGTACCTGTTGTGGGAGCTGTGATTTCTACATTGTAGTCACCTATTTCTCCCCCCGTTTCTGCTTTCTCGCCGTATACTTCAATTTCTTTGATACGCATTTTAAGATCACTGGTATTGCAGACAAATTTTATCGCCGTTGCTTTTATTTCCCCCGTAAGCTGATACGTATATGGGTCGTCACTGTTATTTGTCACGCCTACAATTTCTGTCCACTCGCCGTCTCCCAACCTGTAATACAGCGTAAAATCCGGCACAACAGGGTCCCCGTTTCCGCCCGAGTAGACCTTGATACTATCCAACGAATATATATCAGAGGAACCATCTGCCAGATCAATTTCCGCATAAGCACCAAGGGATGGAGAAACTGAATAGATTCCGTTGACAAACCACACATTCTGTCCGGTCGTCGCTTTGTTATTTCCATCTACAATACCCGCGGCGGAACCGGTTGATAAAATAGATACCGTCACCGGTTTATTTTGTGCAATATTGGTAACTGTCTGAGCTGCATTGACGGTAACCTGAACTGCTGTACTGGCTGCGACCTCTGCATCACCTATGTACGCCACAGCTGTAATGCTATGTG
>CBCTHD010000332.1:0-3342 GCA_965146615.1 uncultured Clostridia bacterium | reverse complement strand
CATGGTCTGGGCCTGGTGATGATGCTGTTTAACGTTATCGTGAAGATGAGTCGTGCATTGGGAATGGATGAGAATCTGCGAGAAAAATGGGAGGAAATTGCCGCGCATTTGCCCGCATTTCCAACCTATGTACGCAACGGTCAAACGGTGTATAAATATAATGAGGATAAATATGAATGGCGGGACGCAAACGGTACGCTGGTTAAGTTTATTTATCCGTTTGGCTGCATTGGCTTGGATTCCGATGAGGAAACGCTTGCGATCGCGCGCAACACACTGGAACAAAAGGACTATTTGTTCTTCCAGGGAAATGCCTACTGTGAATATGTCCAACAGCGCGCCCGTGTCAACTGCGACCCGCAGAAGACATATACAAAGATGATAGAAGGATGCAAAAAGCTCAGTTACTCGAATCGGTATATGATTGCTCACGGGGGCGGAATAGAAGATTTCAGCGCAATTCCGGCAGGAATTAACGAAATGATGATGCAGAGCCACGAAAACGTGATTCGTCTGTTTCCATCATGGCCGTGTGGGAAGGACGCAAAATTTGTGAATTTAAGAGGATACGGTGCGTTTCTTGTGTCGTCTGAAATCAAAAACAATGAGGTCGTATATGCCGAGATAACGAGTGAAAAAGGGAGAGAACTCGTGTTGTTGAATCCCTGGGAAAACGCGAGAATCATCCGCAATGGAAAAGAGAGTGGGATTTCATCGGAGCGGCGGATTGTTCTTTCTACCGAACCGGGGGAAGTGATTCAATTTCAAAAAGCCTGATTTCGGGCAAGTGATAGAGCAAAGGAAGGAATATACGCGATGTTTACAACAAAAGGAAATGAATTTATACTCAACGGAAAGAATTTTCGTATTTTTATCCGGGACAATTCGTTATTTTCGCATTCCGCAGGAACGGTGGAAGGGTTCCATTCATAAGGCAAAATGAATGGGGCTCAATACCATAGAAACCCATGTTCCGTGGAACATTTATGACCTGAAAAAGGGAAAAATATGACTTTTCGGAGAGACATGATCTCTTCCATTTTTTGGATGATTTGAAATGGGAGGGGTGTATGTAATGGTAAGACACGGTCCGTATATCTGTGCGGAATGGGAAATAGGAAGACTGCCGTACTGGCTTTTGAGAAATATCTAACTGTTTGGGAGCACATCATTTTGGTGTACTCCTTTTGTCTTGTCTTGATGTGGGTCAGCTGGGGGAAATGTAGTAGAGATTACCGCAGGGTATGCGGCGTTTCAAAGAGTACGTGAGGTTTTCCGGTATTGACGCGGGGGGAGATGGTAGCATTTTTTGAAGCTCACGCTAAAATAATTTGAATCGGAAAAACCTACCATATAGGCTATCTCCTGGATGGACAAGTCCGTTTGCGCAAGCAGGCGCGCGGCTTCCTTTAGCCGCAGTTGGGTAATGTATTGGTGAATGCTGAGATTGTTTCTATGCCGAAAAAGCTGCGTGATATGGGATACGCTGCAAAAACAGGCTTTGCTAATGTCAGCCAGTGTGATAGGGCTGGCATAATGGTGGGCAATATAGGATAATATGCGGCCATACAGTGCATCTTGGTTAGAACTGGATTTGCTGCTACATAGTGTTTCGTTTTGCAGATAAAACAACTCAAGCATACAGCACAACGGCGTGATAACGGTTTGAATCCATTCCATGGAGGGCGGATGCGGGGAAAGATGGTTTTGAAAGCAAGCAGTGAGCGCCGCTTTGTTCAAACAGTAGGCTTTGGCGACGGCTTCTATTTTTTGTTTTGCGTTAGCGTCGTCTGTCCGATATCCGCTGACACTAATGAATCCCAGAAAGTCCTCCTGGTGCCGGATCGGAACCACATATTCACTGACGCCAGCGTAGCAGGTACCAAAAAAGATGCCGTCCCGACACCGGTCAAACACTTTATATTGCCGGGATATACAATAATTCCAAGCCTCTTTGCAGGATTTTACCTGCAGACAGTAGGGGTTACTATGGATATTGTAGGGCACGAGCCGGTACATTTGATTTGTCAGAAAACCAACTTTATCGTGTATCGTCAAAGCCAATCCATATTCTGATTTTAAAAATTCTATATAAGCGATGATAGCATCTATCATATTAACACAACCCATTTTTCTAGTTTTTGAAGCAGATTTTAAAGGTTCTTAAAACTATTATACGCTATAATAAAGGAAAAGTAAAGAGAAATGGGGATGAAAAACATGAAATATTACCAGGAACCAGCAAAACAAATTCCACTGCAGGCCTGTGTGGATGTACTGGTGGTGGGTGCGGGGCCAGCGGGTATCGCTGCCGCTGTTTCTGCCGCCAGAATGGGTGCGGACACGATGCTCATTGAACAGCAGTCCTCGCTGGGAGGCATTGCGACGTCTGGATTGATGAGCCACTGGACCGGCACGGCAGGCAGCAAGTTATACCATGAAATTTTGCAGCGGTCTGCAAAGAAAAATGAAGGAGATTGGAAAGATAAAGTGGCTGTTGAAATTTCTCCTGAAAAACTGAAATTGGTATTTTGGGAAATGGCAGATGAAGCAGGGGTTCAAGTACAGCTATATACATTTGCCAGCGATGTCATTGTAGAGGAAGGTGCGGTAAAGGGTGTAATCCTTGAAAGCAAGTCGGGACGCAAAGCGGTAATGGCAAAGGTTGTGATAGATGCTTCTGGTGATGGCGATATTGCAGCCAAAGCCGGAGTGGAATATAGCGTGGGACGGGAAAAAGATGGACGGATGCAGCCTGCTACGCTGATGTTTAAGGTAGCGGGTGTGGACGAAAAGCGAGCGGTCTTTTTGGGGTCTTTTGAAAGCACGTATGAAACAGAAAAAGGGGAACTTCAGGAGTTGGCCAGCAAACACCTTTCACCGCCGGCTGGTCATGTGCTGCTGTACCGCTCTACACTGCCGGGAATTGTCACTTGTAATATGACGAATTGTACCGATATTGACGGAACCAAAGCAGAAGATTTGACAAAGGCAGAGCGGATATGCAGAAAACAAATGTTTGAAATTGAAGCATTTTTGCGGGAATTTGTGCCAGGATATGAAAACTGCTATATCATTAGTTCCGCTTCCTTGATGGGGATCCGGGAAACACGGCATTTTAAAGGGCTGTATACCTTAACGGAAGAAGATATTTTGTCGGCGACCAAATTTGAAGATTGGATTGTCAAAGACGCGTACTTTAATTTCGATGTGCACAACATTACGGGACATGGATTGGATAAGACGGGAGTTCAAAAACATTTTTCACAGAAAAAGGGGTATCAGATTCCATACCGGTGTGTGGTTCCGGAAAAAAGG
Source organism: uncultured Clostridia bacterium (assembly GCA_965146615.1). GTDB lineage: Bacteria > Bacillota > Clostridia > RUG12999 > RUG12999 > JAAWTG01. The sequence goes on along the minus strand of CBCTHD010000332.1, from coordinate 24 downwards.
GAGGGTCTTTTGCTAGCCGGACGC
>CBCTHD010000331.1:0-3354 GCA_965146615.1 uncultured Clostridia bacterium | reverse complement strand
CTCAATAATTAAGGCTTCTGTAAAGTAGGAATTGATGTCTGCATTTTCATTGTTTTGCTGTTTTGTACTGAACTTTAACGTTTCTGCTTTTGCCGTAGCGCATTCTGCTTCTGAAATATATCCCAGTTCCAGCATTTTATCCAGGACGATTTCCTGTTTATTTTTGTTTTCTTCCGGATTGACAAATGGATCAAATTTCGACGGGGATTGTGTAATACCGACGATGGAAGCAGCCTCGGCCAAAGATAACTCGGAGACATCCTTGTCATAATAGGTGAGTGCTGCGGATTGAACGCCATCGCAGCCGTTGCCGAAATAAACGATATTTAAATAAAATTCCAGAATCTGGCTTTTATCCATTTTTGTTTCCAGAACAATTGCCCTTAGAATTTCGCGGATTTTACGAGTGGGCGACACATCCTTATCATTCGTAATATTTTTTACCAATTGCTGTGTAATGGTACTGCCGCCATACGACGGGTTTCCGGTAAGGTACTCCAAGAACGCTCCGACAGACCGTTTGATATCCATGCCCTTATGCATATAAAAACGCTCATCTTCAATTGCGACCGTCGCTTCTTGCATATGGGTAGGAATTTGATCAATGGTAACCCAAATGCGATTATTATCCGAACTTAGTTTTTCATATTCGACCGTATCTCCATCTTCGTTTGTATATACAATCGAAGAAGTGAGATTCAATTGATAATCTTCAATATCGAAATTTAACGCATCTACCACAAAAGATGAAATCATTCCCGCTAAAATAAAACAGGATATGACGCCTATAACCAGCAGAGCAGATCCCAAAAATTTTAGAAATCGTCTTGCTTTTGAAGTTGTTTTCTTTTTCTTAGATTTTGCCATGTAATTGACCTCCATTCCTGTTCCGCACAGATGTTATCTACCGTCTGGCGGATGGATATGCCGGCATAATAGAACCTTTGTTTGAGATATACACGTCTATTATAATATAATTTAGTGGAATATACAAGTTATTTTATTAAAATTTGGTGAAAAATTCTGAAAATTTTAAGATTTGTGTATAAAATTCCTAAAAATGGAAATGTTATTGGACAGAGAGTACATGCCATATAAAGGATGGATGAATATGAAAAAGAGACATGTAGCAATATTCGTGATAGCAGCTATCGTGGCTTTTGGCGCTGGAATGGGGTTTGGCATGTGGGAGAACAAGAATGTCACGCATTATGAAGCCAAAGAACCGCTGCCGGAAGAAAGTATAGCGCCGGTTAGCCTAACAACTACGCCACAGCCGCCGCCGGAAGAAACTGCGGCGGAGCCGGAAGGATATTTGCTGCGATATGTAGGGGACAGAACCATTGCGTATAAAATTTTACCGGGCGGACAATTGGAAGTGGATTTTGTGGCAAATGAAGTGCGGATTGATTCCTTGCCGGATCAGGAACGGGAAAAGCTGAAAGAAGGTATCCAATTTGAAAGCAGGGAAAAACTTTATGGTGCCATTGAAAATTACAGTAGTTAAGTGGAACAGGCACAAAAAAAGTTCCGCCGCATATAATAACAGTATATCAGTGAACCAGAGAAGGGGGTACAATTATGCTGGAGATCATTTGGACGCTTGCGGGGATTTGCGCGTTTCAGGCAGTATTTGTCGCGTGTTATGTCGGAAATGCAGGTTCGTTTCCCAAGCCGCTGCGTCCGGAGGAGGAAGAATACTATATCAATAAAATGCTTTCCGGAGATTTGGAAGCAAAAAATATACTGATAGAACGAAATCTCAGACTGGTAGCACATATTATTAAAAAATATGTGCCGTTTGGCAGCAGGGACACAGAAGATTTGCTATCGATTGGCACAATTGGATTAATCAAAGGCATTTCAAGCTACAACAATCAGCATAAAACCAAACTTGCAACTTATGCTGCCAAATGCATTGAAAATGCACTTCACCCACTACGGAAACAAAGAGCCGATACGGGAATCTATCCTGTACCGGCTCGTTCTATAATTGAACCAAAACGGTGTTTCCGTCCCAGGTAATAGAGCGAATGACCTGCCTTAAAAAATCGCGTTTAAGGCTGACAGGCGCGGAAAAAAACAAAGAGGAAAAATTTTGAGAGATGGATATCGGAGCAGAGACCGGCAAAGCAAACGTTTCTGCAATGCTGCAAATCAATTCCGCTAATTGTCGGTCTAGCTGGTTCCCACTCAGGTTTGGTATATCACACAGCTGCCGGCAGGATTTTTCTTTTTGTTCGCACATATAATAGTACCGTTTTTCGCCGGAGCTATCCGTTCGCCCATATTTTGGCCGCATGTAGGAACCACAGGAAGCACAGGTTAATAAGCCGGAAAGCAGCGATACCGTATTTTTGGGACGATGGTAAGATTTTTCTTTGTTTTGCAGAAGCAATCGCTGAGCGGATAGCCACAGAGAAGAAGAAACCAAAGGAGTATGACGCCCTGGCGCAATAATCCATTCGCTGTAATCGCGGTAATGCAGAAAAACTGTGCCGGTTTTGCCTGTTTTGTTATATCCCATAAGCCCAAATGTGCCGTTATACTCTTGCGGTGTACCAAACATTCGGCAGCCGAGCAGTTGTAGGAACGTATAGGTCTGTACATCGGCCGGCGCATAGACCGGATTGCTGAGTAAAAAGCGGAGACTATGCCGGGAAAAAGTATTTTTCTGTCGCGTCTGAACGCCACGTAGCAGTAATTCTTGTTCCAGTTTCGTCAAAGAGCCGAGCGTTACATAAAGCTGAAAAATGAGACAAACGGTATCCGTTTCTGACGGAACGGGTTGAAGGCGATAAAGCGTTTTGACGCCATTTTGAATTGGCAGACTGACATATCCCAAAGGGGGACAGCCGCCCAGCCAACGCCCCGTTTTGGCGAGTTCCAACATGTTGTCGCGGATTCTTTGGGCAATTGTTTCCCGTTCCAATTGCGCGAATACAGAGGCAATATACATCATAGCACGCCCCATCGGAGAAGCAGTGTCAAATTGCTCGCGGATGCAAATGAAGTCAATCTGTAGCCGTTCCAATTCAGAGAGCGTTGCAGTAAAATCGCGAATATCGCGGCTAAAGCGATCCAATCGATAACATACCAATTTTTCAAACGATTTTTGCCGTGCCAGACGCATCATTTTTTGAAACTGTGGTCGGTTGGTGTTTTTGCCAGAAAACCCTTCATCTTCAAAGATTAAAATGTTTTCTTCCGGTAAAACGCCAAATTGCTGTCGAATGTAGTCTTTACACATGGAAACCTGATTTTCAACGCTTTCGCCATGTCCGGTGAATTTTGATTTTCTGGAATAGACCGCTATCTTCATGCTGCAGCCCCCTTTGCTGATAAGAGAGCATA
>CBCTHD010000330.1:0-3361 GCA_965146615.1 uncultured Clostridia bacterium | reverse complement strand
TACCGTGTCAAACAAATTGCTCAGAATTTGGCATATATTGCGCGCAGTGGGAATGTAGAAGTACATCTGGATCTTATTGCGGGGCTGCCGTATGAATCCTATAAAGACTTTGGTACTTCGTTTGACCAAGCGATGGCTATGCAGGTAGATGAACTGCAGCTTGGATTTCTCAAATTGCTGCCGGGAACGCCGCTGGCGCAGCGGGCGGCACAATATGGTTATGCCTGGAGCGATCGTCCCCCTTATGAAGTAGTGAAAAGCGACGCTATTTCCTTTGCCGAACTGGCACGACTCAAAGACATAGAGGAAGTGGTGGACGTTTTTTGGAACCACGGCGCATTTGTGCGTGTGCGGACTCTTTTGGAAAATAAAATAGAGAGCACGTTCGATTTGTGTCAGTCAATTGCAGCATATATGGCACAGCGGGGATGGCTTAGTACACCGCATCGCCGGGCACAGCGGTTTGAACAGTTGGTTAGTTATTTGCGCAATCAGGGGCGTTGGACAGAACAGATGTGTCGTGCAGCAATACAGGACTTTCTGGTGGACTGTCCCGATGTACAGCTGCCGGAGTGGGCGGCGGGAGTGCATAAAGCGCCGCTGCGGTTGACTGATGTGCTGCAAATGTCCGGTGTTTCGGAGTTGGCAGAGCCGGATGGGGAGAAAAAATATTGGCATCGGCGCTATAGTCTTTGGGAAAGCAAAGAAGAAATTTGGCTGGTTGATAAAACCGCAAAAAAAGTATGGGATATTACGCATATTTTTAGGTAGATTTTTATGCTGTTTTGTGATATGATAGTATCATAGAAAAGTCTATGCGGAACGAATGAGAAAGGCGGGAGCGGTGAATGAAACATCAATTGGTAATTGTGCTGGATTTTGGCGGGCAATATAATCTGCTGATTGCACGGCGGGTCAGAGAACAAGGCGTTTATGCGGAGGTATTGCCCTATACGACGGATTTGGAAACCATTCGGTCCAAACAGCCCATCGGTATTATTTTTACAGGTGGACCAAACAGTGTCTATGCGGCGGATTCGCCTTTGTGCGGCAAGGAACTGCTGGAACTCGGCGTACCGATTTTAGGAATTTGCTATGGCAGCCAATTGATTGCGCATGTAATGGGCGGTACGGTTTCAGCGGCGCCACAGCGGGAATATGGAAAAACACAGGTGAAATTAGGAGAAAGTCCCCTGTTTGCTGGCATGGAAGCGGAAACCACATGCTGGATGAGCCACACGGACTATGTGCAGCAAATACCGGAAGGATTTGAAATTACGGCATCCACTGATAACTGCCCGGCAGCCGCGTTTGAAAACCAGGACAAGCAGCTTTATGCGGTACAGTTCCACCCGGAAGTGGACCACACGCCGCGCGGCAAAGATATGCTGCACAACTTTTTATTTCATATTTGTGGGTGTACCGGCGACTGGCAAATGTCGTCTTTTACACAGGATACCATTGCGGCCTTACGGGAAAAAATTGGCGATAAAAAAGCATTATGCGCATTGTCGGGCGGCGTAGATTCGTCCGTTGCGGCATTGTTAGTGCATAAAGCTATTGGGAAAAATTTAACTTGTATTTTTGTAGACCACGGATTGTTGCGAAAAGACGAGGGAGACACGGTAGAACGCGTCTTTAAAGATACATTTGACTTGAATCTGATTCGCGTAAACGCAAAAGAGCTTTTTTTGAATAAACTTCGCGGCGTCAGTGATCCCGAGACAAAACGGAAAATTATTGGTGAAGAGTTTATCCGCGTATTTGAAGAGGAAGCAAAGAAAATCGGAACGGTAGATTTTCTGGTACAAGGGACCATTTATCCCGATGTGGTGGAAAGCGGTGTTGGGGAATCAGCCGTGATTAAAAGTCATCATAATGTAGGCGGATTGCCAGACTATGTGGATTTTAAAGAAATTGTGGAACCCCTGCGCAGTTTGTTTAAAGACGAAGTGCGAAAAGTGGGACTAGAGTTGGGGATTCCAGATGAATTGGTATACCGCCAGCCGTTCCCCGGACCGGGGCTTGCAATTCGCATTATTGGTGATATTACAGAGGAAAAATTGCAAATTTTGCAGGATGCTGACGCCATTTTCCGCGAGGAAATAGCAAATGCCGGACTGGACCGGGATATTCATCAGTATTTTGCCGTGCTGACCAGTATGAGAAGCGTCGGCGTGATGGGCGACGAGAGAACCTATGATTATACTTTGGCACTACGCGGTGTGCAGACAGGGGACTTCATGACAGCAGATTGGGCGAGAATTCCGTACGATGTTCTGGAAAAGACCTCGAACCGTATTGTCAATGAAGTGGGTCACATCAACCGCATTGTCTACGACATTACCAGCAAACCTCCCGCCACAATAGAGTGGGAATGATGTCATAAAACCTTGAAAGCCGCATAAACACTGACTTTTTAGGGGCTGAAAACAGCTTGTGATACTAAAATGATACTATTTGTATTATGAGCCGATAATACTGACTATATAGAAATACCACTGAAAACGGTAAAGTTTTCGGTGGTATTTTTTCGTTTATTCGGATTGCTGCTTTTTCGCTTTGCGTAGCTTGTCAATATCCTGTTTGAAATGCTCAACCTCCATTTTAGGATAAGTATATCGCCATTGGTCGTATTCTTCCTTAGTGATTTCTCCGTTCTGTAGCTTTTCGTATTCATCATACCAAAGCGACAGCATATTAAACATTGAAATATAAGAACGGTCGCGCTTATCCAAGCTGATACAGATTGTATCATCAATTTTGCTTATTCTAAAAGGTCGTGTATCTTCAAGCGTAAACAGGGTGTGCATAAGCCCAATATCTGTATCTATGTCGGGTACTTTAATTGCCGCAGGAGACACATCAAGAATTGAAGCGAGCTTGTTTACCATATCGTCCTTTGGTATTCGTTTTTCCGATTCATACTGTGCAATACGCACATCGGTAGCATTAAACGGAAAACCGACCTTTGCTCCTAATTCCTTTTGTGTTAGGTTTCGCATATTACGAAACAGCTTTATTCTGTTACCGATAGCCATAATAATACCTCAATCTTGTATAGTATGTATAAATTATACCATAGTATTTTATAAAAATCAATACTAAATTAAAAAGTTTAATATTTTTCTCAAAACCACTTGACACAGACTAAACTTTTTAGTATAATAAAATCACTAAATAAAAATGTTTAGTAAAAATATAAAGGAGACAACAGTATGGATAATAAATTATTTATGCGAGCTGATGAAGTAGCCAAAGAGCTTGGAGTTTCTCAAGCATATGCTTATAAATTGATTAAAAAACTGAATGAGGAACTGAAAGCAAAAGGCTATCTTGTAATCAACGGCAGACTTAACCG